>JAAUPE010000187.1 GCA_012034595.1 Calothrix sp. CSU_2_0
AGATGGGCAGAGGGCAGGAGGGCAAGTGGCGAGAGGGCAATGGGCAATGAGTAGTTACCAATCCAAAATCCAAATTCAAATTCCCAATCCCCAATCCCAATCCCCAATTCCCAATCCCCAATCCCCAATTCCCAATCCCCTAATTAGTAATAATTTCCAACTTTGCGGTGACGAACTGCGGTGATACCATCCTGTTTAGCAACCTTGCCTTCCTTGACGGAACAATACATAATCCAGTGGTCACTACATTCCATGCTGTCGGTAATCTCGCATTCGATGTATGCTAGTGCTTCGCTAAGGATGGGACAACCATTTTTAGCGGTTTGGGTTTTGACTTCTGCGAACCTATCCACACCAGGAGCCAAGCGTTTGAGGAATTGCTTTTTCAGTTCTTTGTAATTGCCTTCTTCGAGAACATTGAGAACAATTTTGTCCCCAACTTGCATAAAAGCTTCGATTGCTCTATCTTTGGCGACAGCGACGGTAAAGCCTAATGGTTGCAAACTTGCCTGTGCTACCCAAGATGCCAACATCGCGCTTTTAACACCGTTTTTCTGACTGGTAATGATATATAAACCATTACTAATCCGACCAAGGGCTTTTTCCATATTCACATCCAGGGATTTCACCTGCTTGATGTTTCTGTCCCTGACCAAAAGCTGTCCAATATCCGTACCTGCTTCTTCGCACAATTGGAATGTGGCTGGACTGGGACTTTCTTTGATTTTGATGGCAGCAAACCCTTCTTTGACACCTTGTTCGGTAAATTGTCTGCGGAGGGAATCAATTGGTTCGTCGTCACCACCAAATGATTCAAACAAACCAATACATTGCTTGTTTTTTGCCACCGCAAGCAGCGAACGAATCCCAGCTTGTGCGGCAAGATTACTGCTCGGTGGCATTCCTACCACAATACCTGCTGCCCGTCCAGCTAATCCTTGGATTTCCTGAACATCAGCAGTACTCAAATCCAGAACTTCAGTACCCACACCTGTTTTTTGGATACCGTGAGCGATCGCATGGGCAAGTTTATCGCCATAGCCGTACCCAGAAACGTAAAATACCCCAACGGTGGTTTCAGCTTTTGCCTGAACTTGGCTCCAGTTGTGATAGTTCTCCCTGAGAAGGTCAAGGTGGTGATACAGTAAAGGTCCGTGACCATTGGCGATAATTTTGATTTCCCCCAATTCACCCATTTTCTTCATTGCATTCAATAAAGAACGGGCATTTGGTCCCATCAAACAATCGTAGTAAAAGCGAAAATCGGGTTCGATCGCTTCCAAATCGACATCGAAGGTGTCATCGCTACAGTAATGCATCCCAAACGCATCACAGGTAAACAAGGTTTTGGTTTTGCGATCGAAACTAAAAATAGTATCAGGCCAGTGTAAATTCGGCGCACTTACAAATTCTATTTCGTGACCGTCACCCAAGTCTACAACGTCTCCCGACTTGACAATTCTCTTAGAAAAAGGATCGTGAACCAGATTCTCAAGAAACTGTAACGCTACCTTTGAAGCTAGTACAGTCGCTCTCGGTGCTAACTGGAGAACATCTTCGACTAATCCACTGTGGTCGGGTTCGGTGTGACTGACAATGATATAGTCAATCGCTTTCGGATTGACTAGGGTTTTCAGCGTTTCTAAATATAAATCGCTAAATTTGCTGTGGGAAGTATCCACCAAAGCAATGCGATCGCCTTTAATTAGGTACGAATTATAAGTTGTACCGTTTTGTAGACCAAACTCAATATCAAAGCGATCGCGATCCCAATCGAGCGATCGGATTGCCGTGACATTAGGGGCAATTTCAACAGTTTGTATAGTTAACCGACGTTGGACGTTCTCTGTGACAGCTACCATTGTTTGTCTCCGAAGCACCAATCATCATTTGTTTTTTACTATCTATATTTTGCTCACAAATATTTTTGTAAAGTTGTCAAGTATTTTAGTTTTTCCAAAAGTCAAGATGTATTCAAAATATCTATTTTGCAGTTTTATCTATACCAAAAAACTGTTATTGTGCTGAACCACCAATCACAAATGGTTTGATTTCTTGATTATGCCACTGTCTTTGATACCATTCGGAAACGAAAGGACGAACAACAAACTGAGGTATATCCCCAGCTTTAACATCGATACGCAAACAAGAATAAGGTCGTCGTTTTTGCGAACCTTGACCACTTCGACCAATAAATAACTTCGAGTTAGCAACTAACCGCGATTCATTGCCAAATGTCTCGATTAAATCTGCACCTTCAAGACGTTGACGACGCAAACTAAATCCACTTCCCCCACAAACAATCCAATTAATGCGGGAGTCTCCATGTCCGGTATTCTGGGTTTGCAGATATTCCAAACAATGGGCATGTCCGCTAAATACTAAATCTACAAGGGGACGATTTTGATTTAGGGAACCAATAGTTTCTGCAACTGCATCAAACACCTTCCGCAAATGATGACGAATCGCTAATGTCTGCGCTTGCTGCCATTTTGTCGCTTCGGTGACGTAGGGAGGATGGTGTAAAAATATGACTCTACCCCTCACTTCACGATGATTCCAAGACTCAATTAACTTGCACTTTAACCATTCAAGTTGTTCTGTATCGATGGAACTTTGTTGTTTTGGTGCTAGTTGCTTTTCAATATCGACGATAATTTCTTCTACTTGAGTAATTTGTCCTTGCAAATCGTCGAGTTGTTCAGCTTCAGTAGGATTTTTGGGATCGAGTTTGGCTGTTTTTTCTAAAATTTGCTGTTTTTGCTGTTGGAATTCTTGACGATTTTTTTCTAGTTGCTGTCGATGTGCTTCTCCTTCGCTGGTTTTTGGTATTGGTAATGGATCGTTAAAGGTATTAGAATCAAGAGCAAAAAAGTCAATACCACCGTAATTAAACGTATAATACCGATTTGGTAGCCGAGTAAATTTACTCGGCTCGTAGCGCAAACAGTAGCCGCTATCGGTTTTTGCTGTGTAATGTTCATTAAGGTGATGAGCCAAATCCCCCGGCATTATATGGGATTTGAGGTAGTCAAGAAAAGCTTTTGCGTAAGCGTCACCTGCCCGTGAACCGTGCCAACCCACATCAAGGTCTAATTTTGATTGGATTAAGCGTCGAATAGGCATTGTCCCTAAAGATACAGCGCTCCAAAATATAGGTAAATCGTAATAGTCATGATTTCCGGGAACTGGGAATATGGGTAATTTGAAAGTCATATTGTCGTAAGCGATATGCTGATAATTTTCGCCATTGACAAGAAATTCGCGATAGGGTTGAAGAAAATTTTGCTGGTAATATTCGCTGGAACCGACAAGGTAAACAACATCCCCTGTGTGAAGCATAAATCGACATTCATCGTGGTGGGGAAGCATGAGTTCGGCTATTTGCCGTTGGGGATTGTGTCCTCTGTGTTTTCCCGTACCGCTATCACCAATAACTAGAAACGAAAATTCATCATCCTTATCTTTGCCATCATCCAGAACAAACCGTGTTTGATCGATTCCTCTCGCTGTAATTAACGGTTCTTGCCAGCGTACCCTTTGCTTCATCTTCCGGATTTTTTCGGCGATCGCAACCTCAAATACAAGTTTCATCATGATAATTGGGTAATGGGAAATGGGCATTGGGAAATGGGCATTGGGCATTGGGCATTGGGCATTGGGCATTGGGCATAAAAATTATAATAAATAACGCAATAAAGGGTTTTAGATCGTTTATTTTTTGGAACACTCCAATCCCCCATCCCCCATAACCAATTTACTTCTCCTCAATCACCAAATTTGGCAATCCTTCCAGTTTTTCTAAAGGTTCAACTTCTTCAATACCGGGGACAAAAATATTCAAAGCACCTGGAATACATTTAATTTCAACTGGTGCTGCTTCAATAACTTCCCCATCGATGGCGATTTTTTGTGGTGGGTTCGTTGTAATTTTAAATTGTTTTGCCCGTAAATAACCAATATCATCGCGATCGGCTGCATTTCCAGATGAGGCTGTTTGAAATAAATGAAACATACTTGCTAATGCGGCAGCTTTTGTCGCAGGGGCAATGATAGTCAAATCCAATAATCCATCATCAACAATAATACCCGCATTCCCTTGTGCTAATATTGACGTGGAGGGTGCAGTATTTGCTACTGTTACTGCCGATGCTGTAGTTTTAATGATTTTATCTTCGGTTTCAATTTCAACATCAAAACTCTTTAAATTACGTAATTCCTGCAAACCTGCTAACACATAAGCCATCACACCCAAACGATTTTTTGCTTCGCGATCGGCTCGTTCGACAGTTTCAGCTTCAAACCCAATTCCCGCTAATAACACCATTGGATAACCATTACATTCTGCTGCATCAATAGTTCGCGTTTTCCCCTGCAAAATCACCTCACAAGCACCCACAATTGTGTCGGGGATTCCCAATGCATTGGCAAAAGCATTTGCTGTTCCTCGTGAAATAATACCAAACGCTATATCTGTACCGATTACGGCTACGGCTGCGGCTGAAAGCGTACCGTCTCCCCCCGATGCAATAATGGTATTGGCTCCAGCTTGGACTGCTGTGGTGGCTAGTTCGCCAGCATCAATTTCCTGGGTAGTTAGACAAATCTCTAGTTGGATTTCCGGCTCTAGTATAGACCGAATTTGCGCCAGTTCTTGTTCGGGGTCGCCCTGACCAGCAACGGGGTTAAAGATGAGGCAAGCAGAACGATTCATAATCACAATTTCAGATGTTTATATTAGATGTTTATTGGCTGTGCTGATATTCAGGAATAATGTTTAGTTGAGTAGTTTATCTTTTGGTATATTCTTTCATCTGCGATCGCATTAAATCTTCCTTCTCACGGTAGGTTTAGTTCTCATTCTAATTACATAATTAACAAAAAAGACAATATATACATATCAATCAGAAATCTCATACTGCCACCCGAATATTCTTTTAGCAAGCTAAATAAGTTTTTGGTATGTTAACGATGTACGTAGTAGGAAATAAAAAAATGCGTCGTTTACTACTTTTAAGTATAAGTATTATTACTTCTAGCAGTTTAGCGATTATTAACGCGACAAATGAAACAGCTTTCGCTCAAAAACTTAATTGTAATGATTCCGCAAATCTCAATCAATCGCAAATTAATGAGTGCGCTTACCTGTTTTATCAAAGTGAAGATAAGAAATTGAATCAAGCCTATAAAAAAGTTTTAACCACGTTATCAGCTTCCAGGAAACAAAAATTAGTTAATACTCAAAAAGCCTGGATCAAATTTCGTGATGCTAGCTGTGATTTTGAACGTAGCGAAGTTGAAGGTGGTTCGATGTCACCAACGATTTATTATGGCTGTATGCAACAACTAACCAAAGTTCGGACGCAGGAATTAATTAATTATTTGCAAACTAAATAATATTAATGGTTAATTGTAGCGGCTAGCGGTGGGCTTAGGGAATACTCAGAAATAAATTAGGGGTGGGGGTTTCCCCCACCCTTTAAAGTAATATGGAAAATAATTTTTGGAAATTCTATTTGAAGCGATCGCACAGCATCAATCGAGTTATCCTAATTCTTATTTACAAAAGTTAGTAAAGATTTATTAAAAAGTAAAAATTAATCTTGCTTAAAATCGGGTAACAGTAGCCCCTATTAGGCATCGACTGCGGTAGTCTAGATCAAGTAAATAATCTCCACACTTTGATAAGCAGTTTTATGACATCAGTTGTTTCTAGCCCGTCACGTACCGTTCGCATCGGTTCGCGTAAAAGCCAACTTGCACTAGTTCAGACACATTGGGTTCAAGAACAGCTGCAAAAAAGCTTTCCAGAGATAAAATTTGAAGTTCATACAATGTCAACCCAAGGTGACAATATTTTGGATGTGGCATTGGCAAAAATTGGTGATAAAGGACTTTTTACCAAAGAACTCGAATTGGGAATGATAAATCAGGAGATTGACTTTGCCGTCCATTCACTCAAGGATTTGCCAACAAACTTACCCGAAGGGTTGACTTTAGCTTGTGTTACCGAGCGGGAAAATCCTGCCGATGCGCTTGTAGTCCATGAAAAACATCAAGATAAGCAAATTGACACCTTACCAGAAGGTGCAGTAATTGGTACTTCTTCACTGCGACGCTTGGCACAGTTACGGCATCATTTTCCCCATTTGCAGTTCAAAGATGTGCGTGGGAATTTGAATACACGCTTGGCAAAATTAGATGCAGGTGAATACGATGCTCTTATTTTAGCGGCTGCTGGTTTGCAGCGTTTGGGAATGGGCGATCGCGTTCATCAAGTTATCCCCAAGGAGCTATCGCTACATGCTGTTGGACAAGGTGCATTGGGTATTGAATGCCGTGCTGAAGATGGGGAAATCATTTCTCTGTTGAAGGCTATAGAACATCCCGAAACACGCGATCGCTGTCTTGCTGAACGAGCTTTTTTGCGGCATTTAGAAGGTGGTTGTCAAGTGCCAATAGGCGTAAATACCCAACTAAATGGTGATAATCTAACTTTGACAGGTATAGTTATTAGCGTCGATGGACAAAAGATGGTTCAAGATACTGTTACTGGAAAAGCTAGCGAAGCTGAGAAATTGGGAATCGAACTAGCAAATGTTCTTCGTCAGCAAGGAGCGCAAGAAATTCTCGATAAAATTTTTACCGAGATTCAACGTGGTTCTTAGTAAAAAAAGGCAAAAGTAAAAAGTAAAAATCCCAAATAAAAACAGAATCTTCGATGAGCTTTTCAACCATTTAAACCATGTTAATAAGTGGTAGCTTTATTTCTGTTGTGATGTAATAGTAGTTCCTAAATATTGGGAATAACTATGTTTGAATGAAAATCTGTCAAGCTGTCAACTTTTGGTTTTCAGTTCCTTCGGCAATTTGATTACTAGATGTTGGCAGCTATTGATTTTATGATGAGTTAATGGGTAATTGTTAATAGGTAATGGTTTATTATGCGGATTTTATTTGTGGCAGCAGAAGCAGCACCTGTTGCTAAAGTTGGTGGCATGGGGGACGTTGTCGGAGCATTACCCAAAATCTTGAGAAAAATGGGGCATGATGTGCGAATATTCATCCCTTATTATGGTTTTTTACCTGACAAAATGGAGATTCCGGAAGAGCCAATTTGGAACGGTTATGCAATGTTTCAAGGCTTTTCTGTTTACGAAAGTGTCCTCCCTGGCAGTGATGTTCCTTTATATTTATTTGGACATCCAGTATTTAATCCTCGTCGCATTTATGGTGGAGAAGATGAACCTTGGAGATTCACATTTTTCTCCAATGGTGCCGCAGAATTTTGCTGGAATTATTGGAAACCGGAAATCGTCCACTGTCATGATTGGCATACAGGAATGATACCCGTGTGGATGCATCAATCTCCCGATATTAGTAGTGTTTTTACGATTCATAACCTAGCATATCAGGGACCTTGGCGCGGATATTTGGAAAAAGTGACTTGGTGTCCTTGGTATATGGAGGGACACAATACAATGGCAGCTGCGGTACAGTTTGCCGATCGCGTTAATACGGTTTCTCCTACCTATGCCGAACAAATTAAAACAGCAACCTATGGTGAAGAGCTTGAAGGTTTAATGTCATTTATTGGTGATAAATTATCGGGAATTATTAATGGTATCGATACCGAAGTTTATGACCCTAGTACAGATAAATATATTGCTCAAAACTTCACTGCTGACACTTTAGAAAAACGTAAAGCTAATAAAGTTGGGTTGCAAGAAGAAGTCGGTTTAGAGGTTAATAGTCAGGCTTTTGTAATTGGGATGGTAACGCGGTTAGTAGACCAAAAAGGTATTGATTTGGTATTACAAATTCTTGACAGATTTATGTCATACACTGATGCCCAGTTTGTCCTATTGGGAACCGGAGATAGATATTATGAAACCCAAATGTGGCAGATGGCATCGCGTTTTCCCGGACGAATGGCGAATTATCTACTATATAATGACCCCTTAGCACGGCGTATTTACGCAGGCTCTGATGCTTTTTTGATGCCAAGTCGCTTTGAACCTTGCGGAATTAGTCAAATGATGGCTTTGCGTTATGGTTCGGTTCCCATAGTTCGTCGCACGGGGGGATTAGTCGATACAGTATCGCACCACGACCCCATGAAGCAAGCTGGTACTGGTTACTGTTTTGACAGATATGAACCTTTGGATTTATTTACTTGTTTGATTCGTGCTTGGGAAGGTTTCCGTTTCAAACCTCAGTGGCAAGAGTTACAGCAACGCGGAATGCATCAAGATTTTAGTTGGTATCAATCAGCCAAGCAGTACGATAAGTTGTACCGTTCGATACTTGGGTTGCCTGAGGATGAGGTACAGCAGCAAGAATCAATGATAGAAGCAACTATTGCTACTAAGGTAGTAACTGAAACGACAGAGGAAAAAGTTATTAGCGCTAAGTGATTTTATTTACTTTAAAATAGCAATTACAGCATATTTTCAGGTAAGGAACTTCGAGAGAATAAAGTATCCCAATCATACAATTATCAATCGTAGCATTGGTAGGGGCTGGGTATCCCAGTCCTTATATATTGGGATAATGTATTTCTTGGTGTTTTCTAATTGACACTTCAGATTTTAGTTTTTCTTAATTCATCAATTCCGAAGCTTCTTCTAAAAGTGCATGTTGTTCTTTTTGAATTTCAGTTAATCTTGTAGAAATTTCTCTAAGTCTTTTCTGTTTATTATGTTCTCCTAATTGGGAATCCATATCTTCCAAATGTGCAATTTCTACGGTGTTAGCATCTTTAAACTTACTCCAGCTAATAATTGTAAATTTACTCAATAATTGCCAAATATATTTAAGAAATAACCAGATAAAAGTAAGTGGGGTTTTTAAAATAGATAAACTTGCAATTTCAATCAAACGTACAATTGCACGAATAATACTGAAAATTACAGCAATTACCAGTAAAATAATTAAAATCCCGCGAATTGGATGATTTGCTACCCAACCAATAAATTTCAACATTTGAAACATTGCAGGATGGTGATACAGCCAATCATTGAGAGGTGAATTCACAGAAGTCTGAATTGCTGTTGATGTTGATTGTTTAATTTCTGCTGCGGTTTGTAAAGCTTGCCCAAATGAATCTTTTATATCCGCAATCTTATTACTAATTTTGTCAATTACTCTACTTGGTACTTGCATAATTACAACCCCCACGTTGTTATCTGCGAGAATTTTGCCATACTCCCAGTTTTTCTTTTCATTGTGGCAAATATTATCGCGATATGCCGAAGGCATTGAACCATGCTTATCACAATGTTAAGATACTTGAAATAATTAGTATTTCTAAACTTAAGCGTTAATGTATTTGAAATAAGTGATTTGCTTGTTAAACTTTGCCATTAATAATGTACCAATTGAGTAAGCGCAATTATCATCATGTGATGCTACAAGAAACATATTGATTACTGTTAGAAAGATTGTCGTAGCGTCACATACCCTACAAATTGGTATTTTATTTTCCTGAAAATCCCGAAGTTAACATCAACTTGGTTCCGATACCTTGACTAAAGACCACTATAATACTATTATCTGCAAACCTCATTTTAAAAATATTATTTTATTACAAATACTAAAAAACTTAATATGTCAATCTACCTTTTGGTAGTAGAAAAATGCTAGATGTTTAAAGATGATAGAAAATCTATACTTCAAAAGAGATAGATGTTATGAGTTCTCGTCTTGAAAAATTACAAAAAACAGTCCTGGATAAACTTGCTCAACAGGGAGGAGAGTTAGACGTATCTTGCTTGTATTTCGAGTTGGATCGCAACGATCGCGTTTTATTGAAAAAAGCTTTACATTGCTTACAAGTAGATAATTGTGTCAATGTTGATTTCGGTCAGGTGACACAGAAATTTTTGGGGTAAGATTAGAGTTCACTACCGTTAAATAGGTTTTTTCTTCCATCTCAAAAAATATTTTGTGTAATAATTATTTTGTGTAGAAGCATAATATTGGCTGTTTTTGTGTTGTTCCCTAAGAATTGTGAGTTGAACAATAAATATCTAGCATAATGCCAGAAATAAATTCTGATGTTTATTGATGTAAAGAGGTTCTAGTGGAGCCTCTTTTGTATTTTATTAACATTTGTCTTTTCGTGACATACTCCACCTAAATAGTTTAATTATCCTTTATTCAAATAAATCTGTTTTGCGATAATTAGGGTCTGTCATCAGTTAATGTAAAGTAAGGTAAAGTGAACACTTTAAAATTAAGATATTATTGACTAATAGCAATAATTAGTTACATTAGCCTTAGTGGTGGTTATACTCGTTGTTGTATATCAGCATCGGACTTATGATTTAGGTTTCTACTTATGAAATGTTCGCCGCTTACTGGAATTATAACAATAGTTGCGATCGCACTTACTTTTGCAACTCAACCCGTATCTGCCAATCAAACTAATGGTGTTGATGGGGATGAAGCATTGCAGGATAATCAAGCAACTGCTTTGACAACTGAAGCTGCAACGATTACTAATCGCTGGGGTAATGGCAGTAAGCAAACTAATAATTTAAATGATTCAGTTAGTTCTATCTCGATAATCCGTGAAGAAAAATGTCGAAAAATCGATCCGAATGAGATACTCAAAAATCCTGGTTCTTTTTTTCGGCAATGTCCAGTAGTGGAAAGGAATCAAACCCCAGAATTAGGTGAAAAAATTCAGTATTTCCAAATTCCCAAGCTCGATTCGGGAATCAAGTTAAATTTAACGCAGTTTTAGTATCTAAAATATCCGTAAATACCGCTTACCGATTATTCTCATATTTAGAGAAGATACAGAAATAAATCATTACAAAAAATTGTTGGGAAAACACCATTTTCCCTGATGGACATCGCTTGTAAATGAAAAATACTATATGTAATTGGGATATTTCATTCTATGGAAATCCCCTAGTAAAAATTTAATAGATAATATGGCAAGGTCTAAATTAATACCAGCATTACAACAAGCTTATAAAATAGCTCAAACATCGATAACAACAGGAATCCCTACTGATGAATTAGTGGAAATTTTACAACATAAAACTACTCGTCGCCGTTTTATCTATGGAGGTTTAGGATTAGCAACAACGGCAGCTACAGTCTCCTACGGTAGCATGGCTTTGGCTACGGACTCGAAAGTTCTCATCGTTGGTGGGGGAATTGCTGGACTAACTGCTGCTTATCGCTTAACGCAAGCTGGGGTTCCCGTAGAGATTATCGAGGCAAGGAATCGCGTTGGTGGACGTATATATACTGCACAGAATGTTGGTGGTAGTTCGCTTTATGCAGATTTGGGTGGAGAGTTCATCGATACTACCCATACGAGCTTGCGATCGCTTGCGAAAGAACTGGGTTTGCAAACTGTCGATTTATACGCTGCTGACAAGGGATTGATTGGGGAAACGACTTACTATCAAGGACGCAAAATCAAGGAATCGGAAATTGCTCAATGGAATATTCCTTTAGTTAAGAAAATCAAACAAGATTTAGCTGCTCTTGGCAATCAACCAGTAACTTATCGTACCAAAAATCCTGTTGCCGTCAAGCTGGATAATATGTCTATTGCTGAATATTTAGAGCGATCGCAAATCCACCCTACTCTCAATCAAATGTTGCAAGATGCTTATACGGTTCTGTATGGTAGGGAAGCTGGAGAACAGTCTTGTTTAAACATGTTGCTGTTTATTGGTACTGATGGCAAAAATTTGAATGTTAGTAGTGATAGTGATGAGCGTTATCAAATTCGCAGTGGAAACGACCAAGTACCAAAATTACTAGGGAAGTCTCTGGCTAATTTTATCCAAATGGGAACAGAATTAGAAGCAATTAATATGACTCCAAATGGACGCTACCGAGTCAGTTTGCGTTCTGGAAACAATTATATTGAAAAGACTTACGAACGAGTTTTATTAGCGCTACCTTATACGACATTACGTGCGATCGCAATCAATTTGGATTTGCCACCTGTCAAGCAAAGAGCTATTTCCGAACTGGGTTATGGTACTAATAGCAAATTTGTAACTGCTTATAAAGAACGTTTGTGGGCTACTCGTTATAAATCAACTGCATTTGTATCAACAGATTTAGACTTTAGTAGTACTTGGGAAGCCACTCGAAATCATCAAGGAAATGCTGGGTTAATTACTAATTTTACAGGTGGTCAGCAAGGATTAGCAATTGGTAAAGACTCCGTAGAATCTCAAGCTCAAACGTATCTCCTCAATAAATCGGGGTAAAACCGAAAATCAGAGAAACAAAGGTAGCGTTCTCAGGTAAGATGAACTTCATGACGCAGTTACCCGACTATATATCAGTAGCTCAAATTTTAGAAAGTCTCGACGTTATCAACATCGAAGACGAGCAATTGCGTAAAATCATAGAAATCTT
>JAAUPE010000188.1 GCA_012034595.1 Calothrix sp. CSU_2_0
CTCTACCTCTAACTCCTACTCCTACTCCTAACTCCTAACTCCTAACTCCTAACTCCTAACTCCTAACTCCTAACTCCTAACTCCTAACTCCCAACTCCCAACTCCTAATTAAATTAAAATTCCCATGTCTTCCAATCCCCTAAATCTCAGTGGTAGCGAAATTCGCCAAAAATTCCTCGACTTCTTTGCACAAAACGGACACCAAATTTTACCAAGTGCTTCCCTCGTGCCAGAAGACCCCACGGTATTGCTGACGATCGCGGGGATGCTACCATTTAAACCGATATTCTTAGGACAGCGCACCTCGGAATTTAAACGCGCTACGACTTCCCAAAAATGTATCCGCACCAACGATATCGAAAATGTTGGTGTCACCAAGCGTCACCACACCTTTTTTGAGATGCTCGGTAACTTTAGCTTTGGTGATTATTTCAAAGAACAAGCGATCGCATGGGGTTGGGAAATCTCTACCCAAGTGTTTGGTTTACCCAAAGAAAGGTTAGTAGTTAGCGTATTTGAAGAAGATGACGAAGCCTTTGCAATTTGGCGCGATAAAATTGGTGTTACGTCCAAGCGCATCCAACGCATGGGCAAAAAAGATAACTTTTGGGAATCGGGAGCTACTGGTCCTTGCGGTCCCTGTTCCGAGATATACTACGATTTTCATCCCGAACTTGGCGATGACAATATCGATTTAGAAGATGACACTCGGTTTATTGAGTTTTATAACCTGGTGTTCATGCAATATAACAAAGATGCAGCAGGGAATTTGACACCACTTGCGAATAAAAATATAGATACGGGATTGGGTTTAGAGAGAATGGCGCAAATTCTCCAACAGGTTCCCAATAATTACGAAACTGATTTAATATTCCCGATTATTCAAACTGCCGCAAATATAGCAGAGATTGACTACTTTAAAGCAGACGAGAAAACCAAAATATCATTAAAAGTGATTGGCGATCATATTCGTTCCGTAGTCCATATGATAGCCGATGAAATCCGCGCATCCAATACTGGACGGGGTTACATTTTGCGTCGTTTGATTCGTCGCGTTGTCCGTCATGGTAGATTAATTGGAATTTCCGGGGAATTTACCAACCAAGTTGCCGAAACAGCAATTTTACTATCAGAATCTGCCTATCCTGGGGTTCGCAAACGGGAAAATGGCATCAAAGCCGAATTACAACGGGAAGAAAGCAACTTCCTGAAAACCTTGGAACGAGGTGAAAAATTACTCGAAGACATCATTAATAAAGCCAAGCAGGAAAATCAAACCACAATTAGCGGTGTTGATGTCTTCAAACTCTACGATACATACGGTTTCCCCCAGGAACTTACCGCCGAAATTGCCACAGAAAACGGCTTGAACATCGATGAAGCTGGTTTTGCTGCGGAAATGGAAAAACAGAAGCAAATGGGACGAGATGCCCATGAAACCATCGATTTAACGGTACAGGGAACCATCGACAAATTAGCAGAGCAGATAACAGTCACCGATTTCGTTGGCTATAACGAAGCGATCGCATCTACCAAAGTCGAAGCCATTTTAGTTAATGGTGTTGCTGAAGAGGAAGCCGAAGCAGGTACAGAAATCCAGATACTCCTCGATAAAACCCCTTTCTATGCCGAATCCGGGGGACAAATTGGGGATAGAGGTTACATATCGGGGGAGGGAATAGTTATCCGCATCGATGACGTGAAAAAAGAATCCGACTTTTTTGTGCATTTTGGTCGCGTCGAACGGGGTACAATCCGAGTAGGAGATTCTGTAACTGCCCAAATCGACCGTGCATGTCGTCGTCGTGCCCAAGCAAACCACACCGCAACGCACCTATTACAAGCAGCATTGAAAAAAATAGTCGATGACGGTATTTCTCAAGCAGGTTCGTTAGTAAATTTCGACCGCTTGCGGTTCGACTTCAACTGTCCCCGTGCATTAACAACCGACGAAGTTCAGCAAGTCGAGGAGCAGGTAAATACCTGGATATCCGAAGCACATCCCGCCAAAATTGAAGTGTTATCACTTACAGAAGCGAAAGCAAAAGGTGCTACCGCCATGTTTGGAGAAAAATATGGTGATGAGGTGCGAGTTATAGACTTTACGGGGGTTTCAATGGAATTGTGTGGGGGAACCCATGTAAGTAATACTGCTGAGATTGGCGTATTTAAAATTATTTCTGAAGCGGGTATTTCCTCCGGAGTGCGACGAATCGAAGCGGTTTCTGGTAGCGCAATTTTAGATTACTTGAATGTTCGGGATAAAGTCGTCAAAGATTTGAGCGATCGCTTTAAAGTCAAACCCGAAGAAATCAGCGATCGCATTACTGGATTGCAAACCGAAGTCAAAAATTTGCAAAAAGAAGTCGGGAATTTGAAAGGAGAACTCGCGATCGCAAAATCCGACAGTTTGTTAGCAAATGCGGAAACCGTAGGAGCATTTAAAATCCTTGTTGCTCGGATTGATAACGTCGATGCAGCATCATTGCAAACCGCAGGGGAAAGATTGCAGCAAAAACTCGGTACAAACGCTGCGGTAGTATTGGGTTCAGTTCCCGAAGCCGGAAAAGTGACTTTGGTTGCAGCATTCGGTACAGATGTCAACAAAAAAGGATTACAAGCAGGTAAATTTATTGGTGCGATCGCGAAAATCTGCGGTGGTGGTGGTGGTGGTAAACCAAATATTGCCCAAGCTGGGGGAAGAGATAGTAATAAATTAGGGGATGCGATCGTACAAGCAAAAAGCGATTTGATTTCTGGATTGGGTTAGTTGTTTTTGTGGTGCGGGCATCTTGCCCGCTTTTGAGTATCCATAACACATACAGAAATCTTTAAATTAACATAAATGTTTAATATTGCTAAAGTGATTTATCGATAGTGATTTTCATCACATATACTTTTAGTATAAACTGGTAAAAGTATAGAGTTGTACAATCACTATCATAGATTTGGTATGGCTGACGAAAATAAAAACACATACAATATCGGCAGTATTGGTGGTAATTTCAACCAGTCCATACAAGGTGGTTACACACAAATACATGGCAATCAAATCAACATGAGCCAAGACTTGTCTCAAGCTGCCGCTCAAATACAACAGTTATTAACTCAGCTACAATCTCAAGGATATAGTTCAACAGAAGCTCAACAAAAAGTTGCCACTGATTGGGCAAACGAAGCAAAAACCGACCCAAAAGCTAAAAGTAAAATGGTAAAGCTGGGGCAGTATGTGCGAGATGCGGCAACAAGTAGCGTTATCGGAGAAGCTACGGTAGAAGTTATAAAACTTGCTTTGAGATTATCTGGCATTCCTTTACCATAAAAGGATTATTCATAGTTAAATCATGAATATCATCAGACGGTTATTCAGTTTTATTTACAGGCTTTCTTTTACACAGAAAGTCTTGTACGGCTTTCTACTGGTAATTTCGCTTCAGATGTTTCAGGTTGTTTTCGATTGGTTTGCTAAAGTTTTTAAAGAACTCACAATTTGGATTTTACCTCATTCTTATACTATATTTGCCATTATTGTGAGTATATTGCTATTCGGAACAGGGTGTTTTCTATATTTCAAGAGATGGAAAAATCTTCAACAAAAAGATGAAGATTTAGAAGATGAATGTTTGGATGATAAATATTTGTTTGAAGGGAATGATGAGAATCAAGTATTCTCGATTCATGTAGAAGGTAACTATAACGGAAATATTGACGGTGACTATGTAGAAATACACGGACATCAAATAAATATAAATAATGACTTTACGCAAGTAGCTGACGAGATTCGTGATTTAGTCGAATATTTAAAAGGGCAAGGCTACAAACAAGAAGAGGCAGAAGAGGAAATAGTTAAAGAATTAGAACAAAAGTCATCAAACAATCCTAGGATAAAGAAAACTATCTACAGGATAAGAAAATCGTTCAATAAGAATAATAATTCTGCAAGTTATCAAGATGTAGTCAGAGAAGTAGTAAAAACAGCCACATCATACAGTTACACTAATTCAAAAGATTTTACAGACGTAATAGGTGGGGATTTCCATACATTGAATGAATTACTTCAGTCAAAAAAATGGAAAGAAGCAGATTTAGAAACGGCGAATATTATATATGCAATTGGACAAAATGAATTACCTAATTCTAATTATTATAAAAATTATCCTCCCAATTATATAGTTGAGGAACATATCAAAGTTCTCCCAAAAAAATATTTAAGGAATATAGATAATCTTTGGAAAAAACATAGTAATGGACGTTTTGGATTTAGCGTTCAGAAACGAATTTTTAAAATATTTGTAAAAGGATGAAGCTTATGATTTATATCCGTTCTGTCTTAATGAGACTATCGAGAGATTTTGTGATTCTTTAGGTTGGCTAAAAGAAGGAGACTGGCTGTATTATGTTGATTTATATGATTCTTTAAGAACAGCAGCACCAGGTCATCTTCCGTTAGCTTATATGCTACGCTCAGATGAGTTAGAGAAATGTGAAATTGATTTTGACATTTTCATAGTTATTTTTGAGCGTTTATAAGTTCTTCAAGCAAAAAATATTTACTATTTAATGTATTAACTCAACATTAAATATTTTCGCTAACCCGAAATGTTGTGTTGGGTTACGACGCAAAATAGATTATTCATAAAAATCAAATATTCTTCATGCGTCTCCACCCAACCTACGCTAGATAATTAATTTATGTGGTGCGATAAGCGAAACTTAATGCCTCCAGCATATCGCACACAGGGTTTATTCTGCGATCGCAATAATCAGACTTTGCTTAATGAAACAATGCGATCGCAACTAGCACCATCCGATCGATGTCCATCAGGTTTAACCACATGTCCAAATCCACCCATTATAATACTAATCATCATCCTGATGGTGTTACAAAACATGAATGGATTGCAAATCTACAATTTTACGGAAAGCTACATAACCATAAAAATTTTCAGATATCAGAAGAAATATTTTAAGGATACATAAATATAGATTTTATGCAAGAAATTATTCACAATCAATTAGAAACAACATCAGAATATCTTTATAATCTGCTGCAATCTATCAAAAAGCGTCCAGGCATGTATCTGGGGAAATGCTCGATTTCTCGATTGCGGTCTTTTTTAGATGGGTACATGCTTGCAAGGCAAGAATTTGGTTTACCAACCACTCAAGAAGAGACAGATTTCGATAAATTTCAAGAGTGGATACAAGAAAGATTTAAAATTGAATCTTCCCACGGATGGGATAGTATTATTCTTTTCTATTCGGCTGATGAAAGAGATGCTCTTGATAATTTCTTTGAATTAGTTGAGAAGTTTCGTAATGGAGAAAAGGCTTCAAGAAATTAGTGTTAATTGTAGGTTGCTTTTACTGCATTTTATCCCAGCTTAAATCCTCTGGTAAACCCAAAATATTATGTTGGGTTACGACGCAATATAGATTATTCGTAAAAACCAAATGCACTTTCAATCGAGCAAATATCAAAAATGAAACAGAAAAAACAATTTACTGCGATCGTCGAACGTGAAGATGACTGGTATGTTGGACTTTGCCCGAAATAAACTTAGATATCGCGAGTGAAACCATTGAAACCGCATCGACTTCCCAGATAGAAGACAGAATTTAGTACAAGTACAAGCAAAGCTTGAGCTTTTGACCAATGAATAGGCAAGAACTAATTTCCCAAGTTGTAGTCACAGCGCAACAGATGCGCGATATTGAAGAACGCATGTTTGCCGCAGGAATGCCTGTAGCAGCGTTGATGGAAAAGGTTGCGGGATTAATTACTCGACACATTCAAGTACTTATCCAAGTGCTTGTCCAACAACTTTCCCCAATTAGGAATATAGTTGTTCTTATTGGTCCCGGTCATAATGGTGCTGATGCTTTGGTGGTTGCCCGTGAGTTATTTTTGCATGGGTATGAAGTCGGGATATATTGCCCTTTTTCAAATTTAAAAGAATTAACTTCCCAACATTTGCAATACGCTCAAAGTCTGGGTATTCCCTACCATCAATCTATCGATGCTGTGGAAAATTGTGATTTGTTGATTGATGGTTTATTTGGCTTTGGTTTAGAACGCAATTTAGGGGATGCGATTATCGCATCTGATATTGATACCATTAATGCGTGGTCGAAGCCTGTTATTAGTATCGATTTACCTTCGGGTTTGCATACCGATACGGGTGAAGTTTTGGGAACCGCAATTCGGGCTACACATACGCTATGTTTGGGTTTATGGAAGTTGGGTTTATTACAAGATAAAGCACTGGAATATGTTGGCAAAGCTGAATTAATCGACTTTGGAATTCCTTGGGCAGATGTGGAAAATGTTTTAGAAAGGAGTAGTAAGATACATCGAATTACTCGGAAAATTGCCCTTTCTACTTTGCCTTTACCCCGTCCACCAGTTACACACAAGTATAAAGAAGGACATTTACTCTTAATCTGCGGTTCGCGAAGATATGCGGGAGGAGCAATTTTAACCGGGTTAGGTGCCAGAGCAAGTGGTGTGGGAATGTTATCGATCGCTGTACCGGAATCGCTAAAATCTTTGTTGGTGGCACAATTGCCGGAAGCGTTAATTATTGGTTGTCCGGAGACGGAAACCGGAGCTATTTCTCAATTAGAATTACCTGCAAATACCCGTTTGGATTCCTTTAGCGCGATCGCATGTGGTCCAGGTTTAACAATTGATGCTGCTGCAATTATCGAGCAAGTTTTAGCAAGTACCGATCCATTAGTAATTGATGCTGATGGGTTGAATATTCTCGCAAATATGGAAACGACACTTGGTACAGGAGCAATAGATATATTAAAAAAACGACAAGCAGCTTCTGTAATTACACCGCATACAGGGGAATTTAAACGCTTATTTCCTGACATTCCCGACGCTACAAACCACCGGATAGAAGCGTTGCGGGAGGCGGCAAAACAGAGTGGTGCGATTGTTTTATTGAAAGGTGCGAGAACTGCGATCGCAAATTCTGATGGGAATGTGTGGATTGTGCCGGAAAGCACTCCAGCCCTTGCCCGTGGAGGTAGTGGGGATGTGTTAACTGGGTTGCTGGGTGGTTTGTTAGCGCAAGGGGTAAATAAGGATGTTGCGATCGCGCAAATTGTCGCGACAGCAGCTTGGTGGCACGCACAAGCGGGTATTCTGGCAGCGCAGGAACGGACGGAGTTGGGTGTTGATGCTTATACGTTGACGCAGTATTTATTACCAGTAATTGGCAACCGGAGAAATACCAATTAATTGTAGGGGCAAACGGTAAGTCAGTTGATGGGGTCGGTTTCCGTCTCCGCAATCGCCTTAACGGGGGGAACCCCCGCACGGCGTTGCTCTCCATCAAACTGACGCACCTGAAGGGCTGTTTGCCCAAATTTTATTGTTTTTAACGCAGAGTCGCGCAGAGGTTCACGCAAAGGTACGCAGAGGAATATGGAGGAGGGATATGGAGTTTTAATTTAATGGTTCGATCGCACCTTTTAAACCGTTATTATTCAAAACTCTTAACATTTGTTCGGCGTTGAATGTGTTGCTGAATACTCCAACTTGAATTACTGGTTGTCCTTGTCGGTTGGTACGGAATGCTCCGGGAGCTAGAAAACGCACCATTTCTTCGTCTCTGTCGCTGGTTGCTGGTACTATGACTCGATATCGTATCCCTGTAGAATTATTTACCATTCCATTACTTGCAAAAGCAACTAGGGATGGGGAATTGTATGGCATTGGTGCTGCGGGTATGGTTTGGATGGGTTGCATTTGGGGTTGTATTGTTTCCGATGCAACTTGGTTTACTCCCGTTTGTGGAGCTGAAAATTCGATGGTTCCGGGGTTAATCCGCACGTAATTAAGTTGGGCAGTATCGGATGTTTCCCTTTGATTTGCTGGCAAACTAGAAGGAGTCGGGAATCCATTTTGTGGATTTATGCTTCTCTCTGGAGTTCGTGCTATGGGGAGTTTGGGTGCAGATACGGCTGGGTTCAATGCTGTATTTAACATTGAGTTTGCAGCTCGTAAGGGCACTAATTGACTGTTTAAGCCATTCATGCCAGGGTTTACAGTTAATGCCGATTTGGGAATGGTACGATTATTTCTCAGAGTATTAGGGCGAGAAAAATTACTGTTAGCCTCTGTTGGGGCATTGGGGGCAGTAAAAGTCACTTCGTTACCCGACGTTATGGTTTGGGTTGTTTGTTGCGGTTGTAGTTGATTTTGCTGGGATCGATTTTGCCACTGCAATGGTTGTCGTACTGGCAAACTCTGCGCGCTTATCGCACCTGTACTATTATTACTATTGCCGCTCAAATCAACTTTTCCAGCAATGCGATCGCTGGCAATTCGATTCCCAAAGGCACTAAATAACTGTTTGGATGCGCTGGCATTGATGTCGTAACGGGTATTACTACGAAATTCATTCCCACCAGATTCGTTTGCATTACCCAAATCCGGCATTGCTTGGGCTATAACAACTAATCCATCTTCACGATTACCAAGAATTTGGTTGTTGCGTAATTTAGGACGGGCATTTGCCTGGACGACAATTCCAGCCCGATTATATTGAATCTGATTACCAATTACTAATGGTTCGGCATGTTGGGCAATATTTATCCCAAATCCCGTTTGCTGAAAAATATTCTCTCTAATTTCTGGACGAGCATTACCAGAAACTGTCAAACCATTTGCTTTATTTTGATAAAAATAATTTTTGCTAATTGTTGGTGCCGCATTACCCGTCACCGAAATACCATCTTGAGTAGAGCCTGCAAATGTATTTTCATTAATAACGGCATTTGCCGATTCGATTAACATTCCATAACCACGTGGATTCGGGTTTGTCACCGTTATCCCCGTTACTGTGGTGTTATTTGCCGCAATTATCGCGACATTTTGTTTACCAAAACTCCGGCTAAGGTAATCGTCTCCACCCTGGATGACAGTACCACGCCCCTTGGTTCTAACATCACCTTGAATTGTAATTCCCGGTTTGAGTATCAAAGGGAATACTTCACCAGTTGCCGCAGTATATGTACCCTGGGCAAGAATTATCGTGCTATTCGGTACAGCAACCTCGATCGCACGGGCAATTGTTTTTAAAGGAGTTTGTTCGCTGCCATTGCCAACTTTGTCATCTCCGACACTTGGGTTGACAAAGAGGACGTTAACCTGAGAAATTGTTCTCTCACCCCGATCTACTTGCGCTTGCTGTTTGCCTAGTGGATTTGGTGTTTCCGCAATGGCTGATTCCAGGGAAGCGTGTAATAACGTTGTACTGGCAACTCCAATGCTGAAGCTAACTAATAAAACCGAGCAACGGAAAAACGATTTTAAAAAATTCGCATCGGGGAAACCTGATGACTTATACTTTTTCACCAACCAAGGAGCTGGTACTCTCTTTTTCTGAGACATTTTAAACACAAAATTAGATACAAAATAGGGGTAAATCACTTTTTCTGCACTCCTTCAGCCAACAACACTTTTTTATACCTTTATTGTGGATATGTCCATATCATGCGATCGCAACATGAATACATAAGTTACTTTTGATACAATAGTGGTAAATAATTACAGAGAAAAATCTTTGTTTTAACCTTACCTACCAAGTTTATTAAAAACTTAGAAAACAAATGCAAAAAATACTGCCAATATGAAGCAAGCTGGCTGGTACGATAAAAGCACTAATGGAATTGTTGTAATGGTGAACCCATACAGCCAAAAAGAGCAAATCCAGCAAGTTATTTACCGCATTTTAGATGCTAATTTAGACCGTGCGCGTGAAGGCTTGCGAATCCTGGAAGAATGGTGTCGTTTTGGGTTAAATAATTCCCAAATGGCGAATGAATGCAAGCAATTGCGACAAGAGATAGCAGCTTGGCATTCTGTGGAATTGCGTGCAGCACGCGATACCCAGGGTGACATTGGCACGGAACTCTCCCATCCCCATGAGGAAGAGCGATCGGGTATTAAAGCGCTTCTGTTGGCGAATTTTTGCCGTGTTCAAGAGGCTTTACGGGTACTGGAGGAATACGGCAAGCTTTATAATTCAGATATGGGTAAAGCCTGCAAGCAAATGCGCTATCGAGTGTATACCCTAGAAACTAATTTAATGGGTTACGAACGGCATCAACTGCTGTTGCGATCGCATCTCTATTTTGTCACCTCCCCGGCAGAAAATTTACTGGTAACTGTGGAAGCTGCACTCAAAGGTGGACTCACTTTAGTTCAGTACCGCGATAAAGATGCCTTGGATAGCTTGCGTCTGGAAAATGCCAAGCAACTTTGCCAACTTTGCCATCATTACGGCGCGTTATTTGTTATTAACGATCGCGTAGATTTAGCATTAGCGGTAGATGCTGATGGTGTACATTTGGGACAAGAGGACATGCCGATTGCGACAGCGAGAAAACTACTCGGACCACAGCGCTTGATAGGTCGTTCTACCACAAATTCTGACGAAATGCAACGGGCTATCGCTGAAGGTGCGGATTACATTGGTGTAGGACCAGTTTACGACACTCCAACAAAGGAAGGGAAAGCTGCTACGGGTTTGGAATACGTGCGTTATGCCGTGACTAATAGCTCGGTTCCCTGGTTTGCGATTGGTGGTATTGATACTACTAATATCAACGATGTCATTGATGCTGGTGCAAGTCGTGTTGCAGTTGTGCGAAGTTTGATGCAAGCAGAACAACCAACTTTAGTTACGCAGTATTTAATTTCCCAATTACATCGAATTCAACCGTAAATTTATAATTCCCATGTTTAGTCAAATTAATCTTCAGGTAAATGGTGAAACCCGCAACTCGACTGCACAAATACCTTTACCTGAATTACTCCAGCAGTTAGGTTTTAATCCTCGTCTTGTCGCTGTTGAATACAATGGCGAAATTTTACACCGTCAATTTTGGGAATCGACTCAAGTTAAAGAAGGGGATAAGTTGGAAGTTGTCACTATTGTTGGTGGAGGATAAGAGATTTTAGATTTTAGATTTTGGAACTGTAGAGACGCAAATCTTGCCACAGGGATAATCCCCGTGGCAAAGTTTGCGCGATATATCGCGTCTCTCCATATTTCCCATATTTATATTCTGTCTAAAAAAAATTCTTTTATTACCCTAATTAACAAACCATTCTTTTCAAACCACATCTTGCTAGCAAAACCGATAAACTCAGAGATAAAATCAGTAAAACAATCCAACTGATTAATTTAATTGCTAATATTTCAATTAAGCTAAAACTTGCTTGGTAAAATAATTTTGTACCGACAGAGAAAAATACTTGCGACAAAATACCATTAATACAGAATATGCCCAAACTATATTTTGAGAGCAGCTTCACAAAAAACTCTCCCGATATCGATAAATGAGTCTCACGTATCGATGCAAAACATAAAAACATTGCGATCGCACTCAAAATACAGGATATAGTTGCATAATCAAATGGTTGCATTGTCCCATTTGTGATTTTAATTAACCACTGGTAATCAAACATAAAAATAATCGACATTAAGCATAATAAAAATACTTTAGTTGGTAATTCTATTCCTTTTGAGATTGATGTGATTAAATGAAATTGTCTATATATAAATATTCCCAGCGCAATATAAACTAACCAATAAATAATTAAAGGTCGATTAAGGTTTTTTAAAACCTCCACAATCCCTTGTGTCGAGCTACCTGTTAAACTAATATAAATCCCGAAAAATATCAACCATTGCAGCACGATTAAGATTAAAACACTGTAATCTGAACGCAACCAACGTCTCAATATAAAACAAACTGGGAATAATTGCAGAATTACTAATAAATAATATGAGTCAGGAAAAATTGTACCTTGGTAAATAGATGTACAAATTTCAATAATGGAACTACCACTTGTAAACTTGAAAACTGTCGCGATCGCAAACCAAAATAGAGTCAAAATAAAAACATGCTGTAAATGCTGAAATAATAATTTTGATTTTTTTTGATTACCTTGATTATCTAATTGTCGTCCTAATAAAAAAAATGAAACTGTAAAAAATACCGGAATACAAAATCTCAACGGTGTAAATAAAGTTTCCAAAAAATCAGCATGAATTTTGTATGTAGAGAGCGGTACAAAAATAGAATTAGAGGAAACGATCGCCACAATACTGACAGCTTTAAGAAAATCAATACAAAATAAGCGAGATTGATTTGAATATATCCGCATTTTGGCAATTATTTTTAAAAAGTATTTTTGGGAAATAGGATTTTGAGAACAGTATGGGTTTGTAAATCTCAGTACAATCTATTACTAAAACCAGACTTTTCTGCCGACACACACATGATTTCGCAAAATAAATAAAAATCCCATTAATCATTCAATTTAACCATTAGTGATACAT
>JAAUPE010000189.1 GCA_012034595.1 Calothrix sp. CSU_2_0
TCGTGCGCGTATTTGTTAAGAGATTATTGTCTAATGTGCAACCCGTATGTTCTGCCAGCAAAATGAAGCGCAGGATAGGCTGACCAACCATCAGAGGCAGTAACCAATAAAGAAAAAACCAAGGTTGACTACATAAAATTGAAATAGCGATCGCACCTCCATAAACACCTAAGTGCAATCGAGTTGAGCGAATAACTTGGGCGCGTGCCGACACAGGAACAAATGGACAATCATCAAGTAAACCTAATGCGACCCGAAAATGCCCGTTAATATGAGCGTACCACCAAGGCAAACCGCTGATCGCTAATATGTATTCAGCCCAATTTTTGGGTGTTATGTCGGTGAGTTCTGGGTCTTTACCTGGAATGCGGGTATGAAGATGATGCGACTTGTGATAGTGACGAAAAAAAGTACTATTGTAATACGAGAGCAATCCTGCAAACCAAGCGACAATCTCATTTAAGTGATTGTTAGCAAAAGCGGTTCTGTGAACAGCTTCATGCATTGGTGCAAACATTGAAGCAATACTAAACCCGTAAATAATAAGCGCTGGTATTGCCACCAACCAATTACCAAGATTGGAGGCGTATAGATAACCACTACATCCAGTAATAGTTAGATGCATCCCTAGTTGAATCGTGCCCAAAAAGTTAGAACGTTCGTTCAAAACATTTATTTGTTGCCTAGAGAGAATTCGATGTTGGTTTGGTTTAGCAACTTCGGTTTCTTTCAATAGTTTAGACTGGGTAATTTCATTACTAAGCATGGTTAAGATACATATACTAGCGATGACTAATTGTATTATTATTAATATTTTTTTACTAGTATGACGGTTGTACCAAATGGCAATGACTTCAATAAATCGATGTTGATGCCTGTGATAAAAATCGGTCATTATACGTTGATATTTTAATATGTACACTCGACTATAGTGGTAAAAAGCGTGGTGGACAAGCAGGGCACAAGGGTCACAGTCGATTTTTATACGAGCCAGAAGACTGTACAGTTTTAGAACACCACCCAGAAACTTGTAGCTGTTGTGGCGAGAAATTAAGCTGTGCTCCGTCCGCAATGACAAATGTATATTTAATTTCTGCTTTTGATGTTGGAGACATTTAAAACGAGAAATAAACTAGCCCATAAGTGTCGGCATATACCCTACTAGAGTTTGAATGAATTCTATGGGCAAGATGCCAACACATTATTTACTGACTTTGATATATGGGCAAAATCTTTCTACTTTTAGCACTTGCTAATATAACGTCACTTGCTTTTTCACTAATTATGTAAATGGGTGTGACGATAAAGTAGCCAGGAACGCGCGGGAAGACTGAAGCATCTACAATGCGTAGATTGCGCGTACCGTGAACGCGAAATTCACTATCAACCACAGCCATTGGATCGCTTTTTGGACCTATCTTGTTAGTGCATGAAGCATGATGACCCCACGCCTCAGCTTCTACAAATTTGGTAATTTCCTCGCGTGACTGAACTTTTGAGCCAGGAATTACTTCGCCTTCTGAGATATCTGCAATACGTTTGTTCATGTTACGCACAAATTCAACGCCACTAATAACCGATGCCATATCTTCGCCTTCGGTGTCGTTACCTTCGGTAAAATAATGGAAGTTGATTTCGGGAGTATCCCGTGGATCAGAGGAACGCAGTTTCACTGTTCCAGCACGATTACGTGTATGGGCTTTCAAAACAGTCCAACTGAATAGGTTTTTTATTTCTGATAAAGGCTTAGACCAACCGGGATAATAACCTTGGTATGGTACAGGCAAACCAAAGATAAAGAGATCGGGAACGGGGCGTACTGGGTCGGATTTGCGAATATGACCTCCAAATACACTGTTATTGGTATAAATTCCCTTACCCTGCTCCCACTGAATAAAGCATGGGTCTGACGGTTGTCCAGGAGTGCAATCCTGAGCTAGTGTAAAATTTTCCTTCAGTTGCGTGATTATACCCACTTCATAACGGTCTTGCAAGTTCTCACCAACTCCCGGAAGGTTAATGATTTGCCTAATGCCATGTTTACGAAGTTCATCAGCAGAACCAATACCAGAGAGCTTTAAAATCTGTGGACTGTTAAAGGCGCCTGCTGCCAGAATGACTTCGCGAGCAGCATACAGTAATTTTTTGCGCTAATTGCTCGACCGCAGGGTAATTCATCGTTTGCAGCACACGTTGATTTTCTGCCATAACGAATTCAATAGCTTTAGCAAAGATTACTTGCGTTGGTGTATTAAGATTTGAGACTTCTACTAGTGGCTGATTGGTTACATTACTCACGATTTCTCTAAGAGGATGTTTGAAAAGTTGGTAATTGAGTAAAAAAGTTCTCTCAGTATACGCTGTGAATAGATATATAGACAGCACTCCTGTGAGTAGTATGAGTAAAGCTTACCCCAGCAATCTAAGCTTTGAGCAATATAAATTGATTAGTGACCTAATTCCAGAAGCGAAACCGGGTGGTCGTAGGCGTGAAGTCGATATGTGGGAAGTTCTGAATGGGATTTTCTACATTTTGCTAGAAGGAGTTAGATGGCGAGCAATAAGTGGTGACTTTCCTGCTTGGCAGACAGTGTACACATATTTCCGAAACTGGCGCAGAGACGGGACATGGTTACGCATTCACGATAGTCTACGAGAATGGACAAGAATCGAAGTTGAACGCCATCCAAGTCCATCCGAAGCGATAATCGATAGTCAAAGTGTCAAAAGTGCGGCAATGATCAGCAAATCAGTCGGCTTTGATACGGGTAAGAAAATAAAAGGACGCAAGCGATTTCTGACAGTTGATACCTTGGGGCTTCAAAAGTGCGGGTCTTGGTAACTGCTGCCAATGTTGGCGAGCGAGAAGGCGGTAAACAAGTCCTCAATCGGGTTAAACAGTCCCATCAAAAAATATCTCGCTTAACAACTATCTGGGTGGATGGTGGCTTTGATGGTGAACCTTTCATGCAGTGGGTCATAAACTTTTGCCGTTGGATTGTGCAAGTCGTACTGCGACCAGAAGAGACTAAGGGTAGGCTGTTGCTTAAAAAACGTTGGGTTGTCGAGCGAACTTTTGGATGGCTCATGGGATGTCGGCGATTAGTTCGAGATTATGAGTCATTACCCGAAACATCGGAGACTTTTATCTATCTTGCTATGATCCGTATTATGGTCAGGCGATTAGCCTAATATTTTACCTCTCAAAACTTTTCAAACACCCTCTAAGGCTAGCTACTGCCTCAACCTCAACAAGTATTGATGGTGATGCGAGGGAAGCTACACCAATACCAGTTACAGATGGACGAGATTCGCCTAAAAAGCTAGCAAGAATGGGAGCAAGAGTTTCCATATATTCTCCAAGTTCACCTCGTATATATACGCGAACTTGCAATAACTGCTCGATTGATGAACCAGCGGCTGTTAGGACAATTTTAAGATTGTTAAGTGCTTTTCTCGCTTGTCCTTCGATCGAGTTCTCTGTGGTCTCATATTGATGATTCCAGTCGATTTGACCAGATATGAAAACTAGTCCTGATTCTGTATCGACAGTAGCCTGAGACATGCCAGATGCAGCACCATCATACAGTTCCTGCGGATTAATTAGTTTTTTG
Organism: Calothrix sp. CSU_2_0; assembly: GCA_012034595.1. Classification (GTDB taxonomy): domain Bacteria; phylum Cyanobacteriota; class Cyanobacteriia; order Cyanobacteriales; family Nostocaceae; genus Brunnivagina. The sequence goes on from JAAUPE010000189.1 coordinate 3,615, forward strand.
CTCATGCTGCCTTTATAATTGTAAAACCTACAATGAAAGCTTCATCATCTAAAGAAAATTCTTTTTACCACTACCGTGTTGTTTAAAACTGTGCTTTGCAGCTTTAATCAGACTTTTAAGTGATTAGGCAAAATTAATTACATACTGTCATTGCGAGGAACGTTCGCTCTTAGCGTTCCCGCAGGGTAGCAATCGCAAGGGTTTCAAGTTTTCGAAATGAGAAATTAATTTTGCACTACTACTTAGCACTAAGGTATCTCCTGGTTGGGCTGATTGACATTTCAAAGTGTACTGGGTTCTAATGCTTAACTGCTTTCAAATTATTATGATATTTTGTTAGATTCTTATGATAAACCTGAGATCGACGTAAGAAAAAGCCTAAAAATGAAGCAGAGCAAGAGTTGTAACAAAAAACAGTTACTTGCTCTATGGCAGTCCTAAATCATTTGTAAAACCCGAACGCTGTAGAGACCGAATTAATACGGTCTCTACGTGGATATAATTTTTCACAATTCATTTAGGATTGCTCTATACATATCAAGATAAAAAACCTTCCTTGAATTTAACTCCGGAAGATTTAGCAGCGTTACCAAAGATTAATTTATATGATGATGCTATCGAACTCAGGTTATAATAAAGAGCGAACTTGTTTTGGTGTGATTCCAGTGAGGCACTTAAACTGTTGCGTCAAATGGCTGTGGTTAGAAAAACCTACTTCTAAAGCAATTTCCTTAATCGATAAATCCGTTTTCGACAGCAGCGATTTTGCCTTTTCAACTCGCTGTTGAATTATGTACTGGTGTGGAGCAATCCCTGTAGTGCGTTTGAACAAACTAGCAAAATAAGTCGGACTAATATTGATAACTTTGGCAATTTGCATTAGTGATAAATTTTGGTCAAGGTGAGCGTGAATATAATCGAACACTTGCTGCAATTGAGCGTGAGTTAATTTTCTGTCAACAGACGTGATGATTTTTGGGGTGCCCGAATAGTGTCGCAGTAGATAAATGACTAAAGCTTGAGTTAATGATTCAACATACAATTGTCCCATTAAACCATCTGAGTATAACTCACTGAATAAAAGCATTGCGATATTTTGAAGATGCAAGTCTTGCTTACCAATACGGTTTATAAGTTCAAGCTGAAGAGGGTCTATTTCAGATGCTTCAGCAACTTGTTCGATTAACTCGGTCTGTAAGTGAATATGTAGTTCTGTTTGGTTGGACTTACTTCCTTGACAACGCCAGTAGCTTGATTGTCCAGCCGGAACCAAGAGGCTGTCTCCCTTTTGATATATTGATTCATGCAAGCGCTCGTCACATTTGTGGACTAAAAGACCGGAATGCAGTGGTAATATAAGCCAATGAGATAACATGGCAGGAAGTTCTTGTTCGGATTGTGGAGTTGAAGAATTTTCATACTGCTCAATCAAGATACCATTCCAACCCCGAAGCCGACTGGATAAAAGCAAAGATTTATTATTAAGCCATTGGCTGAGTTCGCTCGATTTAGGAAGGCTCCCTGTTACAGATTTCGTTTTTAGCATTCGAATTATATGTTTGAAGTATGTTTGAAGTACTGCTACAACTCTCAGATTTTATTACAAAAAATTTGTATTAGCTATTAAGAATAGTAGACTTGTTACTTTATAAGAAGCTATGAAAATGAGGCACAGATAGCCTTTCCCTCCGCTATGCCAGTTACTCCCGGTTCGCCCATTTTTTCCGGAGTTATGAGACTAATTCAATGCTAATGCATTTGATAGAGGCACGTGATATGACCCCAGAAGCATTAGCTGAGGTAATTGACTCATCGGAAGTTGCCTTGCAAATTATCAATGGCGATGCACTTTCAGAGCCGTTTCGCGATCGCATCATTAGTAAAATTCAAGCACAAGCCCTTGCAGACTATTTTCATGTAGATGCACTTAGGGATCGCCAAAAAATAAATTACCCAATTTTGTGGGATGGGCATCCTGCCCATCCTTGATAATTTGCGGGCAAGATGCCCGCACCACAAGAAATTTTTGGGTATTTTTTTAATTGGAAGTCCCTTAGCTGATTTACATAAATTGAATAAGGCGAGTCTGGATTAAGTAAATTCACTGTTTTGTCGTCTAAAATAAAACAAAAAACCTCCCCTCAATTGCAAATACCAGTAATCCCAATGATATAATTCAACATATGCTCAACGGAACCTAAACCGATTATGAAGTGGAAGCTTTGGGTCAGTGGTTAAATTCTGGAGGTAAAAATATTCAATGTTTGTTGCAGAACTTACGCATTGACAGCAAACTAATCGAAAAACAGTCCCACCTCTCGTTACTTCTAGTTTCTGCGGACTAGGAGGATTAATCAACTGCTGCAACACGTTATTGAGGTTGCGTGTACCCACCAATCCCCGTGTCATTGGGGACAACACTTGTACGTCAGCTACAGGATTAAAACCAAGCTTGGGAATAAAATCTGTAATCAACTCACTAATTGCTTGGACACCATGCTCCGGTTGTTGTCCACCACCATGCCACAAACAATCAGATTGAGGAGTCTCGGAAATTGGTTCGATATTTGGATATTGCCCAAGGACATTGCTTTTTAGAGGATGGCGAAAATATTATACTTGCAGACTCGCTGTTGTGGAAGTAATTTGTGAAGATTATTTAGTAATATTGTACTATATAGCGTGTTAAGCTCTGCTTATTCAGAAAAAAAATACTCCTCAAAAGGAGCATCTTATTCTGCTTGAAATTGGGGAAATTGACTTCACCCACATGATTGGCGTTAGCCATCAATAATTTATTATGTTTGTAGCAATTTTGAGGACGCTCTTACTGAAAATTTTCCTAAAGCGATACTTTTGTGGAGAATTTGCGATCGCTCCAATACAACAATTATGAAGGATAAGTATAGGGTTAGCATTCGCGTGAAACCGTTCCCGCAGGGTAGCTTAACGCTAAAAATCTATCGCACCTCTCATCCCTCAAAAGCAGCCCAGATATTTACGAAGCATTGGCAACATCTTTATCCCCTGTCTGCTCTTTATCAATATCCTGCTCTCTTTTTTTGCGACGGCGCTTAATTAAACTAAACACAGTGACTGCATCTGTTGGATTAACTGGACTTGGGGAGTAATCGAGTAAATCTGCTGGTGCGATCGCTTTATCCAAATCTTGTGCTAATTCATTTAAAGCATTACATAGCAAATCTAATGCCACCCCATCCAACCGTGGCATCGTTTTAGAGTTCCTCAAATTAGACATCGCATTTGTGCTAATGTCCAGCCGAAGAGCTAGGTCTACACCCTTGATGCTATACCTAGCCATTATTTCTTTAAGTCTCCACCTAATCAAAGTTAAAGGCACATAAATTTAACACCTCTAATGTACTGGCATCTGCTTATTCCATAAAGCCAAATCTAAATTATATATAGTAAATTTTAAATTGTTTAAATACTTTTCATACGATGTATATCTAAAAATCTAACTTGTAGTAAAATAAAACATAAATAGAAAGCGATCGCATCTTTTCTTGGCAGAACGGGCGATCGCCTTCAATGTAGACCCAATATTTAGGTCAACACTATGATGACACAACAGCAAGTAATTGGCACAGTTCAACTTGACACAAAAGCTCATTCTCACGACAAATTCGAGCAACACATCGAAGAGAAGGTGCTTCAAATAGTACCGTTTGCCTTAAACTACACCTTTGACTATAATCGCTTTGCCAAACCCGATTTACAGGCAAAGGCAAAATCCACCCTTGGCAGTTTCTTCGGTTTCGTTCGTCAAACCTTCGACGGGTTGATAGGGATAGGGCGATCGCTCCAAGATTTCTACTTCGACTGCCTTGCATTTTGCCTCAATGGGAAAAAAATATTCTCCGAATGGCTTGCTAGTTCTGATTTTGGGGCATCTCGTTATATTGCCTCCTCTGCGATGGAGATTTACGCTTGGTTCGATAAATTGCCAGAAAAAATACAACGTCTAATCCGTCAAAACGTACAAAACTGGAGTGTTTCTGCACTTCGACAGCTAACCAAAGTGAGCCACGATTTGGTCAAGGAATTGGTGCGATCGGGCAAAAAGACAGCTGCACAGGTGAAGAAAGAGTTTGGGAGTGCGAGAGCGGAGGAGGGAGAGAATTTAGTTGGTTCCCACGAAGACGAGAAAGCAGACGATATGCCCACTTCTCTCTCCCTCTCGCTATCTCGCTCCCAAACTCCCATTTCTGACTCATCCCAAGAGGGGGAAAGCGAGAGAGTGGTAAAGGAAGGGAAAGAGAACAATATTCCCCCACTTCTTCCAGTGCCCGCAGCTGAATTAGTTCCTGGAATGCGAATTGTCGTTAAGGAAGAGAATACAGGTTGGAATGGACATAGCGGGATAATCATGTCCAAGCGGCAAGATGATTTTTGGGTATTGCTTGACCACACCATCGCTCAGGGGATGGAGGTAAAACACCTGCTCAAAGCACACCAAATCCAAGCAGAAACTCAACAACCAATTGCAAAGTCAACGAACCAAGAGCTTTTTACTTCTACCCAAGTGGAGCATAAAATAGCCGAAGCTTTGGCACAACGCGATCGCGAAAAAGCCGAGTTGGAACAGGGACGATTTGTAGAAATTCGAGATGCAGCATTGCAAGCTGGCAAACGAGAACTCCTTGCTGCCGAGCAACATGCGAATGCCATTGCACAAAGTAAGCAAGAATTACTTGAACAGTTAGCGACGAAAGAAGAAGAAATGCGATCGCTTCAAGCATTGCAAACCAGGAATCAGCAACTCGAACAGCGAGTAGAGGAGTTAGAAAAAGCCCTCGAAAACTCCAGTGCGAACAATTGGGGCAATACATTCAACAATCAAACTGCAAAGGTGGTTAACTCGGAGTTGGAGAAAACTATTGAACCGTTGATGTCCGAAGTCGAACGGTTACAAAATTTGGTGCGATCGCAGGAGCAAGAAATTGTCCAACTTCAAACAGGCGATCGCTCACAGCAAGAATCAACATCTGATGCGGTTTTAGCTGAGTTTGGGGAGATAGGGGAAAGATTTGGGTGGTCTGGTTGGAGTCGTCGAGGTTATCGTGCTGCTAGTGGGATGTTGTGTACCGGGATTAGTGCGATCGCTCAATTTATTACCGATTTGAAAGCGTCTTACCCTAGTCATCAACAACAGGAAATCGCGTTTTAGATTGAAACCAAATTAGATTTACGTCAAATATTACCATTGATTGAAAATGGCGATTGATTTGGCATGGAAAAAAATAAGTTGAATGAAGAACCAAAATGCAATGCAAACAAAAAGAAACTAACACCAAGAAAATTCCCAGGTGGTTCGCTAAATTTATATTGCAGCAAACACAAAATAAACCCAATAACCAACAAATATTCTTAGCACTTCTAAAACCGATGACACCACAAGAATGGTGTTTAATCTGGATACCAATCATTCATCCTGGTGTTGAGTCACCATGCAATGGAGAGCGCAATCCTACGGGTTACATGAAACCCACGTTCCGCAGATATTAAAGCGGATTTAATAATTATAAAATTGAATAACTTCAAGCCTGAAATGATTGTAGAGTAATTATTTCAGGCTTTTTTCCTATAAAATAATAAGGCGGTAAGTAGAAAGAGAAAAAGCATGAATGAGGCATTAGAAGCCATAAAAGTCCTAGATATAGACCATTTGGGCATAGTAGCGGGAATAATAGATGAGATGGAATTGGTAGAAGAAGTGAATAAAAAAGTGGGAATAAAAGTTAAAGAAACTCTCACGCCGGGACAAGTAATGAAAGCGATGATTTTGAATGGGTTAGGGTTTTTGAGCGCTCCATTATATCTATTTGAGGAATTTTTTGTAGGAAAAGCGACAGAACATTGGTGGAGGAGAAGGAGTCGAGGCATCACATTTAAATGATGATAGGTTTGTTGGGCATTAGACCAATATTATCAAGTAGGAACAACGAAATTATTTACAGCAATTGCCATAAAAGCTGCTAAGAAATTCCAAGTAGAAATGAGTAGCATTCATTTAGATGGGAGTTCAATGTATGTACAAGGAGAGTACAAAAAAGAATCAGAGTCAATAGATAAAATCAATCAAGAATCTCAATCAAATCAAGAAGAATTAGAGTCAGAGATGAAACCCATAGAAATTGTTCATGGATATTCGAGAGACCACCGACCAGACTTAAAACAATTTATCATTGACATGATAGTGACAGGAGATGGAGATATCCCATTATATTTAAAAGTGGATTCAGGAAATGTAGATAATAAAAGTGTATTCGTATCCCGATTAAAAGAATTTAGAAAACAATGGACATTTGAGGGAATATGTGTAGCAGATAGTGCCTTATATACAGCCGATAATCTAGAAGCCATGAGAGAATTAAAATGGATAACAAGAGTGCCACTAAGTATAAAAGAGGCAGAAGATAAAATATTAGATATTCAGGAAAATGAATGGCAAGAAAGTGAAACAAGAGGATACAAAATAGCAACTAGAGAAAGTGAATACGGAAAGATAAAACAAAGATGGTTAATCATAGAAAGCGAACAGAGAAAAAAATCAAGTATTCAACAAGTAACAAAACAAGTTGAGAAACAGCAATAAAAAGCAAAAGCCGCACTGGGTAAACTGTCAAGACTTGAATTTGCATGTCAGGCAGATGCTAAAATCGCCATAGAAAAGCTATCATTATCCTGGAAATATCACCAAATAAAAGAAATTGAGACGAGCGAGAAATCAGAATATAGCAAATCAGGAAGACCAAGTAAATCCACGGAGAAACAGCAAATAAAATATCAAGTTACAGGTCAAATAAAACCAAGAGCAGAAGTGATAGAAGCGGAGAAAGTCAAAGCCGGAAGATTTATATTGGCAACGAATCTGTTAGATGAAGATGAATTGAATAATCAGCAGGTACTCTTAGAATACAAAGCTCAACAATCGAACGAAAGAGGATTTAGGTTTTTAAAAGACCCATTGTTCTTTACGCCAAGTGTATTTGTCAAAAGTCCCGAAAGAGTGGAGGCAATTGCGATGATAATGGGACTATGCTTGCTAGTCTATAACCTAGCACAAAGAAAGTTGAGGCAAGCATTATTATTATCAGATGGTAGCGTCAGAAATCAGGTAAAGAAATTAACGAATAAACCGACAATGAGGTGGATATTTCAGATGTTTCAATCTGTACATTTGTTGCTCGTCAATGGCAAGCAACAAATGAGCAATTTAACAGAGGAACGTCAAAAAATATTAAGTTATTTAGGTGAAAGTTGTCGTCAATATTATCTAATGATTTGAACTGAGTTATTTATCTGAAAAAGTTGGAGATATTCTCAAGTATATCAGAATTTGAGCAAAGATATAATGGTCTTAGCTAAGTTTACATTGAGTAATTTTAGATGAATTAGTTGATTGACGGCGAAAGTGAATCTATTAGGAGAATCTGCCAAGTTAAGTTGCTGGTGTATTCCCTAATTTCGGCTTTATAAAGTGAATTTAAGCCTACTCATATTAGACTAATATAAATCTTATAGACTTGAGTTTTCAAAATTACCAGTAACATCATTCACATCTGCGGAATGTGGGATTAAGGTTAATACTGTGTCTGGTTTGGAATCGCTATTTATATCTCCCTCGACTTTATCCTGAATTTTCCATCCTTTGGGAACAAAATCTTGAACTGTTTTTCCTTGGGTTGGTACTAAACTTGGATTGAGCGATCGCACTGATTGAGCATTCCCGATTCCTACAAACATTGATGAGATTGTAGCTGATATTACAATCCCACTGGTGAATAATCCTACTTTTTTCCAGTTCATTGAGAATTTAATCCTAAATTTATTACTCTATTTATACATGGTTTCTCTAAGAGAATACGTAATATCTGTTAGTTTTAGAAGATTTTAACCACGACAACTCATAATCAAAAGATTACTGCAATATTGGGTGCAAAAGCCTTCTTCCCATTGTTATTGCATAAAGCTCAGACTCGCGATCGCATTGGCTACCCATAATAATTTTGAAACTCAGTATTAAAAATTAAAAATAATTATACGTAGTAAAACTTTTAACTCATCTTTCATATATACTACCAATGTCGAGTGGTATTAAGAACATATCCTTCTACGCATGAATAATACCATTTTTGGGCAAACTGCTTACCAGCTATTGGAGCCAGAGGAAAACACAAAATGATGAAGTCACGTTATTACTTATACTTGGCAGTAACCATCCTGGCTTTGGGAGTATCTGGTGTGGTATATCAAGGTTTATCCAATTCTCCGAAAAAAATCAAAATACCGAAACCCCAAGAAGCAGCACAACAAGCAGAAAAGTTGAACCCAGAGGAAATCACACAAATCGAAGTTGACGAACAAATTCGCGATCGCTTGCGAACCGATCCGGAATGGCGAGAAATTGCCGCAGTTATCCGCCAAGATATTATGATTCTGAAATGGGGGAAGGGTAAACCACAAAATCCCGCTTGGAAGCGCTACGGAGCAAAGGCATATCCCCTACTTGACCATCTTTTAAATTAAAAGTCAAAAGTAAAAAGGTAAAAGAAAGAAGAATATTTCTTTTTATCTTTATCTCAACGGATACAAGCCCCTGAATTGATTCATGGAGAAAGATAAAGATTCCTTGTT
>JAAUPE010000190.1 GCA_012034595.1 Calothrix sp. CSU_2_0
AGTGTGGTAACTGTAGCTGGCATGGTGACGCTGATTTAAATGGTGCAAAAATGATTTCTTTATTGGGGCAGTCTGTAAGCCTGCCTAGAGGTTCGGGTTATTTGTGTTGCAATCTCAGCACAGATAGCTCAGGGCTACTACAAAGCCCCGCCCTTTAGGGCTGGGGTTAGCTTACTCAGCCATTTCGCCATTAATTCATAGTCATGCATATCGTCATGCATGAGACGAATTGAAATTTCGTCGGTTTGTAGCTGCATATGGCAATCGTATTTTGCTAGGAAATATTTGTTTTTGCGAAGCGATAATCGCGGCAGGATTATCGTCGTGGTTCCAAGGGGAGGTTCGTAAAGTAAAAGCGAGCTTGGAAGTTAGAGAAATTTTTATATAACTGATATTTAAATACTATTTATATTTAATCAAATTACATCAGTGCATTTACTAATATAATTGTTGTTGTCAGGTATTTATTTTTTTTTGCTTATGATTAAATAAAAGTCCTGGCTTTTAAATCACAGGACTTTTATTTAATGTATATTCTAATTACCACCTGAAACTACAGCTTTTCTACCGTGGCTAAAACCATCATCGGTTTTAATTTTCCATGTGCGATCGCTATCTTGATAGTAACGATTTTTAACGCTATTCCAAGCTACTTCTGTTGCTCCTTCTTCGCTCATTCCGTCATGATTGGCAGCGTTAAAAGCAGCCATAAATATCTGTTGCGCTCCTTGAGGCATCTGTTCTCTGATTTCTTGAGGTAATTCTTCAATGTTTTGGTAAGCCATAAATCCTTTCCTCTTTCCTAATTTTTTACTTGATATTCTTTATATTTAATCTAACTAATCATGGGGTATTTTTCCTCTTTCTGAGAGTTGATATTTTTTGTGAGTGTTTGCTGTTTATTCTCATACTTACGATATATTATTTTTAATGTTTTCTGACTATAATTATGCAACTGTAACTAACAAATGACTTTTACAAAGTTATGTAATCTTTTAATTTATATAGTTTTTTATAGCTCATTCCCTTAACTCGTTCCAAATCCTTTAAAGAAGTAAATGGTTTCTCTTTACGGGCAATAATGATTTTTTCTGCCATTTTTTTGCCGACTCCAGGTATGGTTTCAAGTTCGGCAAGGGTTGCACTATTTAAATTTATCTGTTGTATTGATTTGTTGGGGATGACTTTATCTAAACTGGAAGGTGCTTTGATGTTAGAGCATTGTTGTTTTTGAACTGCAATTTTCTGCTCAATCGTTTGTGGTAAACCAGCTCGTGAGTCTTGATAAAGTCGCTCAAACTCACGGTTGTAATGTGCTGTAATGACGGGATTTTCGATAACTAATAGGGTTTCATCATTACCAAAATTTGCAGCTTCAGACCAATTATGTGAACCTGTAATGACAATTTTATTGTCGATAATCCCAAATTTGTGATGTAATAAATCACCTTTGGGTAAATCAGGAACAGCGACAGTAGTTAGAGGATTGTACCAAGGTTTATTATCAATTTCGTATTTACATTTATCAGCTAATGCAAAACCCATCATGTCTAAACCTTCGCTGTAAGGACGATAAGCAAAGCTTTTTTCAATTAAGACGCGAATTTTTGTATTTTTTTCGTGTTTGGTTTCTAGGGTATTTGCGAAACGTTGTTCGGAGAAGACAAATAATGCCATATCTACAGATTTAGTCGCAGTTTCTAGGGTTTTATTAATTAATCCATTACTGCTATTTGTCCAGAGTTGGGTTGGTGAAGTCGGTGAAAAATGAATCGTCACTTTGCTGTCACCAACTTTTATTATTTTGGGTGAACGCATTGGTTTTTTAATTCCAAATTTCTGAGTTTGGGTAATTTGGGGATTGGGATTATTTTTGCGATCGCTTCCCCACATCAAGTTAAATTCTTCTGTGAATATTGATGCGACATCTGGACTATCAATTTTTAATAAATTATTGGCATTACCCAAAGTATTGGTATTTTTAAAATCCCCATGAATATCGGATGGGGTAAAATTGGCTGATGTGGCAATAACAATGCGATTATCGACGATGACAAATTTATGATGCATTAAATCACTGCCACGGGAACCATCGGATGTATCGTCTAACTTGGGAATTTTGGCATTTTCTAAAATAACTAAAGCATCGCGATCGCTTATTTCCTCTAAGCTGAGTTTTCCATCTTTGTTTAGATCGACAAAGCTGTAAAATTCTTGATATTTTTCCCGCTCTCTGGGTTTCAATTTTGCGACTTCTGAAGGTGAAAATTTACTCCAAGCACGGTTATAGGTATTTTCTAAAATTAATCTAACTTTGATTCCTGCTTTTTGCTTTGCTGCTAATGCTTGCGCGACTTTGGGTAAGCGAAATTCTTGGACTGCAATATCAACTGATGACTTTGCTTGAGAAATCGCATCAATAATTTGCTTTTCTAAGTCATCACCCAATCGTTTTTTCTTCCGGTAATATTCTTGATATTCGGAAGTTTGATTATGATTGAAATATACCTGAATAAAAGTGTCTTGCGGTAATGGTTGCAACCTTTTATTTATCGGTTGAGTTTGTGGTTTGACTTGCTGACAACTAGTTAGTATAAATGCAAATAAAGATAAGAAATAAAATTTATTTTTGATAAAATTAAAATGCATGCTTCTTTACTCAAATTCTTTCCTGAGCATTTCTATTATTCCCAAATTAATTATCAAAATTTACTCCACACTTCAAAACTCGTAAAAAAGTCTTAGAGACCATTTACAAAGTGAATATTAAGCTCAATTGCTCAATATCTCACCATAAATGCCAAACTCAAAGAAACCCGGTTTCTTTAGTATTAAGACTTACTCAATAAATAACCTCTTAACCCATAGCAGCACTAAATTTTTCATTAAAGTCAAATCTATCCGCATAAATAATCAAGAATCAATCCAGAGAGAGGTGAGATATTTCATCTCTATCGGGTTTCAGGTATTATCTGTATACGAGAACTGCAACCTAAAATCTGCTGGATGAAGGGAGATAATTTGCCAAATTATGTGTAACCTGAAATATAGGCAGCCCGTTGCTGAGTATGTCCCTCAATTAAAGTATGCAAATTTATCTCGACTACAGTGCTACTACCCCAACTCGCAGTGAAGTTATTTCACTTGTCCAATCAACCCTCACACAACAGTGGGGTAATCCTTCCAGCTTGCACGAATGGGGACAACGGGCTGCTACAGTTGTCGAAACAGCGCGATCGCAAGTTGCTGGCTTAATTAATGCAGTTCCGGAATCGATTGTTTTCACATCTGGCGGTACGGAAGCTGATAATATGGCAATTATGGGTGTGGCTCGTCTCTACTGCCAACCCCAACACATGATTATTTCCAGTGTCGAACATTCAGCAATTTCCGAACCCGCAAAAATCCTGGAATTATGGGGATGGCAAGTGACACGGTTGAGTGTCGATGCCAAAGGTAGAGTTAATCCCCAAGAATTGGCAGCAGCAATTCAAGAAAATACTGTTTTAATCTCGATAATTTACGGTCAAAGCGAAGTTGGAACCCTACAACCCATCACCGAGTTAGGAAAAATCGCTCGCGAACACCAGGTTTTATTTCACACTGATGCTGTACAAGTTGCAGGTCGAATACCTATCGATGTAGAAGAATTATATGTAGATTTACTTAGTTTGTCTAGTCATAAAATATATGGACTTCAAGGAGCAGGTGCATTATATATTCATCCTGGAGTCAAATTAGTGCCATTATTATTAGGTGGTGGGCAAGAAATGCGATCGCGTTCTGGTACTCAAGCGGTAGCTGTGATTGCAGGTTTTGGGAAAGCGGCAGAATTAGCGATGCAGGACATGGAAACGGAAACACCCAGGTTACTCGAATTGCGCGATCGCTTATTTTCTCATCTTATGGATATTCCGGGTTTGATACCCACAGGTGATTTATTACAACGTTTACCCCATCACGTCAGCTTCTGTTTGGTGAATGCAGACGGTGATAATATCAACGGTAGGAATATTGTCAGACAAATGAATCAAGCAGGAATTGCCATTAGTGCGGGTTCGGCTTGTAGTAGCGGTAAACTTAGTCCAAGTCCTATATTACAGGCAATGGGGTATTCCGAGAAAGAAGCAATCGCTGGAATTAGGATGACATTGGGAAGGGAGACAACCAAGGAAGATATCGATTGGACTGCGATCGCATTTAAGCAGGTTTTGGGGAGGTTGGGGAAATAAGGGGAGAAATATGAAAAAGGATGAAGTTTTAGCAATTATTACTGCTCATCGCGAAAATCTACAGGAAATGGGTGTAAAATCGTTAGACTTGTTTGGCTCAGTCGCACGGGATGAAGCACATACAGATAGCGATGTCGATTTTTTAGTTGAATTTAATTATTCTGTGGGATTATTTGAATTTATTGAAGTACGGCTTTATTTAGAAGATTTGTTGGGTTGCCGTGTAGATATAGGAACTTTGGACGCTTTGCGGGAAAATATGAGAGAACCCGTGCTTGAGGATGTAATTCGTGCCTTCTAGGGATTGGCAATTTCGGATTAGGGATATTGTACAAGCTATAGCGGCAATTCAAAACCGTATGGATGGTTTATCTTTTACAGAGTTTCGAGATAATGAGACGGTTATTAAAGCGGTTTTTTATGACTTTTTAATTATTGGTGAAGCTGCAATTAATATTCCTTCCGAAATTCAAGCACGTTATCCTGATATTCCCTGGAGAGTCATGGGAAATATGCGAAACGTTATCGCTCATGAATATTTCCAAGTAAATTTAAATATTGTTTGGAGAACTCTGGAAAATAATCTTCCTGAAGTGTTAATAAAATTACAAGAATTAATGGAAAATGAGGGTATTTAAGATTTAATCTAGTTCAATCTAGTCTTAACTAAACAATTTAAGGTTTTTAGCGATCGCATTTAAGCAGGTTTTGGGGAGGTTGGGGGATAATGGGCAATAAAGTAATACATGAGTAAATTGATTATGTTAGGTGCGATCGCAATGTTGAAATTAAAGTTGAAACTAAAATTTATCGCTTTGGGAATATTCCTCAGTCTAATTGTGACTTTAACATTTCCTACTGCTGCTTGGGCTGTAGCTCCAAGCTTGGGAATCAGCGATAGTCATCTTACTGCTTGTCCAACTTCTCCAAACTGCGTTGTCAGTCAAGATGCTGATTCAAAACATGCGATCGCACCAATTACCTACCATACAGATCGGGATGCTGCTCAAAAAACTTTATTAAAAGTTCTCACCGTCGTTCCCCGTACAGAAGTTGTGGAAACAACAGATGATTACATTCATGCTCTCTCTAAAAGCCGAATTTTTGGTTTCATTGATGATGTCGAATTTTACTTTCCCAAAAATGAGAGCGTCATTCATCTGCGATCGGCAGCTCGCACTGGAGATTCCGATCTTGGTGTCAATCGCAGACGTTTGGAGCAAATTCGTCTAGCTCTACAGGATTTAAATATTTAATTTTAGTATTTTTCGATTTCGCTAAAGTTCTGCAAAGAGGCAATATATCGAGTTTCTACAAACATAACATCCTGTAAAAACTCGATATACCGGGTTTCTACAAACCAAAAATCTCTACATTTGATTTTGGACTGCAAAACGTCGGTGTAACAAAATCGCACCCAAATTTGCGAATAAACAAGTAACCGCTAACCACAGTAAAATATAAGTCGGTGCCATGACAACACCAATCGCAAACCAAGTATAGACATGCAACACCATCACCAATGCAAAAGCGATCGCGATTCCAGCTACTTGCTGCACTTGCTGCAATGAACGTTGCTTCCATGTCAAAATCATTGTCACCAATGTCGTTAGTAAATTGGCTGGCACAAGAAACGCGCAAATTCCAATACAATTGGTGCGGGAAAACTCAGCTAAAGTGTTTAAATCGAGCATTAGTTCGGCGATAGTTTAAGTCTATTATAGTTTTTTATCGAAATTATTAAACTTGTCAAGCTAAATTCAAATTAATTCCCACAAAATTTAAAGTATATTTATACAAATTAAAAATAAGTAATTATATGGATAAACCAAAAAGTTTTCAATTTTCCAACAATTTCAAACAATTGTCTCTGCAACCTAAAAGATATGCTAGCTAAATTATATTTCAGTAAGGACAGAATATATATTGTCCCTACTCTCCATCACTAAAAATTAACTAACCCATGAGAATAACTGTATCAATAACGTGAATAATTCCATTATCTGCCTCAATATCTGCCGCTAAAACTGTCGCATTTTTAACTTCAAAGCCATCCACACAATTAATATTAATTGTTGAACCTTCAACAGAAGTAACTATTCCTAAATTAGCTAAATCTTCCTTATTCAGTTTACCAGGTACAACGTGATAGCAGAGAATCCGGGTTAACTGCGGAATATTCTGTACTAAAGTTGTAATTGTGCCGGGTGGTAACTTGGCAAAAGCATCGTCATTAGGAGCAAAAACAGTAAAAGGACCAGGACTTTTTAAGGTTTCTACTAAACCAGCAGCTTGAACAGCAGTAACAAGAGTCGAAAACGAACCTGCACCAACGGCAATATCAACAATGTCAGCCATGTTTCACCGGATATATCTGTGTCATAGATTCTAATGTATTGCAAATAGATTTTATATTGGTTTTTTTGATGATTGGTATTAATTAAAAATTATAGTTGGTAGTTAGGGGTTGGAATGTTAACTCTGACTGGGTTATAAGAAAAATGGTGAAACCCTGAGACTCCAAAAACGTCTTTGCTAAAAATTCATTTTTTCGCAATAAAAAAGCTATATTCTCAATATTATTGATAATGCAATCATTAATTTAACGTAAATGCGTTGTTTCCGGGCTTAAAAAATTGCGTTAGCATTCCAGCAAAATCATAGTAGTATAATCTCATTAGGATGTTTGACTGGAATTTTGATTTAGGCAAAAGAATTGTTAAAGATTTTAATATCTTTTGCGTATCACACAGAATCGCAGAGAGGAGAATAAAATAAAATTATTTCTTTATTCTCTCTGTGTCCTCTGCGTCCTTGGCGGTTCAAAAAATTCAATATTTAAGCCGTAACTAGAACTGATTCAACCAAGGGCTAACGCAAACCCCTAATTTTTCACCTACATTCAACAACTGACGATACTGCATAGTATCGCGATCGCTCGCCAAAGCATCGGTACATCCAGGAATTATGTAGTTATGCAAGCAATGAAAATACAACTCCTGCGATCGCTCCAAAGAAATCCCAATATTTAGCTGATGGGCAATATCCACCAGGTTTTCAAACCGTTGAATATCAGCTTCAAAATGACCATTCGCATCATGCAACAATTGCCAGAGCGATCGCAATACAATCTGCTCCAATATCTCTTTGCCTTCAGGTATATTCAAACGACAGCGCAAATGTTCGGCTTCGGTTGCTGCTGCTTTCAACTCTCCTAAGTGATTGATTACCTGTGGGGGTTCGGCTATATCCTGTTCTAATTTTCGTAGTAGGGACATACAACGATGTCCCAAAGCGATATCGGCAGCAACTTGTAATTCTTGGGGTACAGGCAAATCATCACGGTGAAATGCCATCAAAATACCATAATTATCCCGGTAAGTCTGGGTGTAAAGCTGGTCTAAACGCGAAAGTGTTTCCTGACTCAACATCCGCATAATTCGGTGTCTTTCCTCGGCAAACAGATTTTGTAAGCTAAATGCTTCTTCACCAAATAATTGCACCATTGCCAGAATCGTATTTGCCGCACTTGCCTGTTGTAAAGCCGCAAATAGCTTCTCTTTCAAATGAGTGTAAGCACGTCTACCCTTAAAAGGTTGGATACAGCAATGGAAATCCCAACCACCAAGATGTAGCACTGCGAAGACTAAATCTTCCCTTTCTAAAGTAATTTCCGAGACTAAATTTACATGTCCAATTGCTAAAGAACTAGCTCCCATTCGTTGAATTTGGAAATCATCCTCGGTAGCAATATAGCAATAAACACGTTTTTCGTTATGACTCGATTGCTGATTTGCAGATGGTTGATGACGGTTAAATAGGGAAGTAATGGCATACTGGGCAGCGACTTGCTTGAAACTTACTTGAGCAGTGCTGACTAATTGACGGTAAACTTCCGCACCATCTTTAAATTGATCGATATTACAAGTTGCAGCCGCAAGCTTTTTAATAAAAGACTTTTCCAACTGGATACCAGCAACATCACCTGCGAGTTCTAACGCACGGGCAGCGTAGCGAAGAATCTGTGTACCTTCAGGTCGGGAAAGTTCCTCAAAGAACCAGCCGCAGCTGGTAAACATTAACAAAGAATGACGCTGCATTTCCAACAGTCGCAAAGCATCAATTTTTTCAGCTTCGGTTAATTTGTGGGTTTGATGCCGAGCGAGGAAACGATTGACACCGAGAAAATGTGATGAATGGGAATGTGATGAATCAGACAATGAATCCGCACTGCGGGAACCCAAAGGAGTTAAACTTTGGCGATATACCTCCGGCATTAAGCTCTGCTTCTCGCGAATGACTTCGATATATTCGTCCCTTGCTTGCCAGGGATCGATAAATAATTTTCGACCTTGTTCTTCGTAAACTTTGATTAGTTGATCCCGCAACCAGTTTAAAGCATCCCGTAGAGGTCTGCGCCATTTGAGATGCCAGCCAGGGGCACCACCACAACCACAATCATCTTGCCATCTATCGACACCGTGGGAACAACTCCAAGCTGTGACGGGTTTTAATTCGACTTCCCAAGTGGGGGAATTCAAACTCAGATAGTGAGCGAAATTGGTTACAGTCCAACCATGTTTGGGAAATTCGCCAATAAAAGCGTAAGCGAGGGTTTTTTCCGTTCCCCCTTTGTGATGTCCGAAGGTTTCCCCATCGGTTGCCACCGAAATCACCTGTGCTTGTCTGCGATCGCCCCTGATTGCTGCACCAACACGTCCGGCAAAATGGCTAGAATTGTAAACGACATCGCTAAAACCCATGTCCCGCGAAATTGGACCATCGTAAAAGAAAATATCGATGTAGCGTCCTTCTTCATCGTTTTTCAAATAGCAGCGATAGGGACGGGTAGGATCGATTTGTCCTCCCCCAACTTCGATCCATTCGGGATGGGGATCGTGATGGGTGGAAAGGAGACGACAGCGTTGTGCTTGGGATGGTGCGAGAACAATAAAGGAAATTCCTTCTGCCACCAAAGCGGATAAAGTTGGATAATCGACGGCTGCTTCCGCTAACCACATTCCTTCGGGATCGCGTCCAAATCTGGATTTGAAGTCTGCTTTCCCCCAACGTATCTGCGTATATTTATCGCGTTCATTTGCCAAAGGCATAATGATGTGATTGTATACTTGCGCGATCGCATTTCCATGTCCATTGAGACGAGCTTGGGATTTGCGATCGGCTTCCAAAATGCGCTGATGAACTTCCATATCGTGCCTTTCCAACCACGACATCAAGGTGGGACCGATATTGAAGCTCATGTACTCATAATTATTCACGATCCCCACCACTTCACCCTTATCGTTGAATACCCGTGCAAAAGCATTCGGACGATAGCATTCGTGATGGATGCGTTCATTCCAGTTGTGGAACGGTGAAGCACTAGGTTGTCGCTCGATCGCGTCGAGATAAGGATTTTCCCTGGGTGGTTGGTAAAAATGCCCGTGAACCGTCACATAAACACCCGTAGCAGTCTTCAAAGGGTCATTATGGGTGGAAACATTAGCTTGCGGCATTATATCGGCATCAGAACTGGCTGGTCGTTCAGCAGCAGAAGTCATGTATTGTTATTCCAAATAATTTAGATAAACTTGCAGTTATGTCAAAGACATTCAGATATAAAATTCTTTACGGTTGCGATAAGCAAAGCTTGACGCTTTCAGCGTATCGCGTCAAATCAGCAAAGGTGATAATTTTCACACATTAGTATCTATTCTCCAAATAATACTCTCAAAGCGGGTCCAATTACATCACCATTACGCCAAACTTACCAAAAAACCACTTTTGTTCGGGTTCGTCAAATACTTTACTGCGATGAAAATTTCGTTTGATGAAAACTTCGATTGATTTACGCTTAAAAAGCCTTCACCGGAAGTAATTTACCTGAAAAACAACAAGAATTTTTATACTGTTTTAATACATTAAACCTCATTTTTAGGATATGATTACCACTTTGACTTTAAACTTTTGCAACAAAAGGTTATAAATGTGAATTAAAACATAACTTGAGTTTACAAAGCTCAAATCCAATAAAAAACAGTAGAAATTCGGAACCATTTATCTGTAACTCAAAGATTATGTAAAAATTCGGAACCATTTACCCATACCCCAGGGATTATGCTAGATGGGAAAAGAACGACAAGGGGAAGAATGTTGATTAATACCGATTGCCCAATGCCTTAGTATCTAATGCTTCTAAATTCCAATGCTTCTATAGTCTCAGGTGAAAAATGTCAGTTAAAAATATAGTATTTCTCGTTTTATTGTTATTTATCCCGGTTTCCCTAGCCGCGCATTTCCTAGAGTGGGGGGAGCTTGTTGTATTTATGACTGCGGGTTTGGCAATTCTTCCCCTGGCAGCTTGGATGGGTGCTGCGACTGAAGAAATTGCTGTCGTTGTTGGTCCTTTACTCGGTGGTTTATTAAACGCCACCTTCGGTAATGCTACTGAAATGATTATTGCCTTGATTGCCTTAAAAGCCGGATTGGTTGATGTTGTCAAAGCGAGTATCACTGGTTCAATTATCGGTAACTTGCTGTTGGTGATGGGTTTAGCGATGCTATTGGGTGGACTTCGCTACAAAGAGCAAACCTTTCAACCAATAGTGGCTAGAGTCAATGCAGCTTCGATGAATTTGGCTGTAATAGCCATGTTGTTACCAACAGCAATGAATTACACCTCACAAGGAATTAGTCAGGAAATCATCGAAAATTTATCGGTTGCTGTGGCTGTAATATTGATTATTGTCTATGGATTAACTCTCTTATTTTCCATGAAAACCCACTCATACTTGTATGACGTAGGAGTAGCGGAAACGGAAGCTTTGGAAACTCCCAATCACAAACCGAATGTTTGGTTGTGGACTGGTGTTTTACTCGTTTGTACTTTGTTTGTTGCCATCGAGTCGGAACTTTTGGTAGATTCTTTGGAAGTCGCCACATCAAAGCTGGGTTTAACAGCTTTGTTTACTGGGGTTATTCTGGTTCCCATCATTGGTAATGCTGCCGAACATGCTACCGCAGTTAGTGTGGCAATGAAGGATAAAATGGATTTATCGCTGTCGGTTGCGGTGGGTTCGAGTATGCAAATTGCTCTTTTTGTTGCTCCTGTTTTGGTTTTGGCAGGAAAATTATTTGGACAACCGATGGATTTAGATTTTAAACCGTTTGAATTGGTTGCGGTTGCGGTTTCCGTGTTAATTGCGAATACGATTAGTTCCGATGGCAAATCAAATTGGTTGGAAGGGACTTTGTTATTAGCTGCTTATGCAGTGTTAGGGTTTGCATTTTATTTTCACCCCGTCATGAGCTAGGGAGAAAAGTTTAATTTTTGTAGGGAGGCAAATTGCGGTAAATCCAGTTGAGTCTCCGTAGCTTGCTTCCCATTGGGATAGTTTCAGAAGGTTCCGTATTGAGTGTGGATTCTTCTCCCGCAATTTGTTACTAATAAAAATATCCCTAGCCATTTGCCAAGTTTTAAATTTGACGGTAAATTTTTCAGCATTTATAGAATCCACCATAATCAATTTTGCGGGTAACAATTTGCGGCGTGAAGTGCAGCGAATCATCACATCTTTAGCAATAGCAATCCCATTTTGCGAATAAATGTGAATTGCTTAGTAATTATATGTAAGGATTACAAATTAATAAGTCTCAAATAATACATTAGCTTAAGACTTAGTAATTTTTCTGTCTGGGAATTAGATACGACAATATTACTTTAGAAATCGGTAATTATTAAAACTGAAATAATAGTTTTTGCGTATTTATATTGGTAAAAATCCGAATTTTTACTTTTTATCAGAAAAATGGGTTTAAAACCCTGCGCTTCTAGCGCGGGTTTTTATTGTTTCTAAATATTAAAATAATTTTGGAGACATCAATAGATATATAATTAGAATACGAATAAAATATATCCATTTTTGAAAATGGTTTCAGCATACCAAACTCAATTAATCCAAATAAAACTAACCGAG
>JAAUPE010000191.1 GCA_012034595.1 Calothrix sp. CSU_2_0
CATTCATCGCCAATACGTCTGTGGGCATTTCATGTTTCCATTTTTATTACGACTTATAAAAAGCCAAAGAAGAAGTTGAACGATTCTGTTAATCTTGGAATGGTTAGTTTCCATTTTTATTCGACTTATAAAAAGCCAAAGACTGGTGTAGTAGAAACGTTTGACTTTACCAGTGGATGTTTCCATTTTTATTCGACTTATAAAAAGCCAAAGAAAAAGTATACGCAGCAACCTGCCTCACTGGCAGAAAGTTTCCATTTTTATTCGACTTATAAAAAGCCAAAGAAAAAAGTTAAAAACCAACAACAATACGTTGGTTCAGTTTCCATTTTTATTCGACTTATAAAAAGCCAAAGGCCAAAGCACCAAGAATGTGTAACCCCGTGTTTTTAGATGGTTTCCATTTTTATTCGACTTATAAAAAGCCAAAGACTAGACTAATGAAATCTTTACCCTGAGAGTATCTTACACCCCTACTTCTGAGGGGGTCAATATTTACTACACATAATTGATATTTCTTATCAATAGTCAACACTTCAGAGTGATTCAAATGCTTAACTGGGAAGATATCTGAGGGGGTCAACGAAATAATAATGGTTTCAGACATTGCTTGACCCCCTCAGACACTTATGAATTATTTAAAATTAATAAGTTCTGCTAATGTTTGCTCCAACTTACAACTTCCAAATCATTGGTCTATAAGTCTCAGTTTCTCCTACCAAACAAGCAACATACTCCCTTACTTGTAATTCTATCGCACGACGGAATGGTACTTTTTGGTTAGTGTTCGGGTGAGTTGTTTCTGATTGTAACTTTTCTTCCCAATGTTTGAGGAATTTTTTTAGCGCATGAGTCTGAAAATATACTCCTCCACGTTCATCAGGATTAGTAAAATCTTCGATGCTAAAAATTTTAGAATTTACTAAATAAGCTACCAAAGAATCTACTAATTGCGCCCGAAACTCCTCCATTAAATCTGACACTAAAGCAGGATGATTATCGCGGGGAACATGCAAATTTCCAAAATGCGTGTGTAGTCCTACAGATTGAACAAAAGAAAAGACATTTTGACTTAATAAAGTATATCCCAAACTAAGCATACTATTAATGGGGTCAGTAGGTGGGCGCTTAGTACGCTTATCGAAAGTAAATTCCCCTACAAATAATGAACCTAAAGCTTGAAAATATACTGTAGCTGCTTTACCTTCATACCCTCTTAGTGCATCCATTGACTCAGATTGGGGTAGACTATCCATTAGTTCAGGAATTAATGCGATCGCAATACGATAACCTCCAAAAACAAATCGCATCCCAAGTACCAGAAATCCAATTATCTAAACAAATCCCCAACCGTCACGCAGTCGCATCTGCATTGCCAAGTAAATCAGTTTTAATCGAATTTGTCCTTTTCGATGTCTTTGATTTTCAAGCTATCCCTGCAAACGGGGAAATCCAATGGCAATCTCCCCATTATCTAGCTTTTATTCTACCTGCCGGACAACCAGATGCAGTAAAGATGGTAGATTTAGGGAAAGCAGACACCATTGATAATTTAATTAACTTACTCCGCTTGGAAGCATCCGACGGTGATGAAGAAACATTAGGATGGGCAAAGGTAAAGACTACACCGCACTTGCCAATTAAACTCCAGATTAAACAATATAATCCAGGTGCAGCAGTTGAACTTAGTCAAATAATTTTATCGCCAATCCTGGATTTATTAACAGATTGCAATCAAATCATACTTGCACCCGACGGGAATTTGAATTTAGTTCCGTTACAAATATTACCAATTTATCCGAGCGATCGCTTTTTACTCATGGATAAATACACGGTTTCATATTTGGGAGTTGGACGAGATATTATCCATTCTCAACATCAACCAACAACAATTGGGGATACACCCATCATCATCGCCGATCCAGACTTTGACTTAGCAATGGCAAACAATAATTTACCAAACTCGCAAAACCCGACAAAACAAGAATTACTCGATACCCTTGATATTAAACTTGATATTAAAACTTTACCCCCTGCTCACGGTACAAGATTGCTTGGTGCAAGTGTAGCTAAAAAGCTAAAAAATGCTCGGTTATATACGGGAGCAAAAGCGCTTTCAACCTGCTTAACCAATAGCAAATGTCCCAGCATCATGTTGATTGCTACCCACGGTTTATTTATACCCGACTCCCAACAAAATAATCCAATGATGCGTTCTGCTGTTGCATTTGCAGGTGCAAACACAGCACTTCTAGGTGGAAACCTACCAAAACAAGCAGGAAACGGCTTTATTTTTGCTCAAGATATCGCAGGTGTAGATTTGCGAGCAAACGAACTCACCGTATTATCTGCCTGTGATACAGCTAGGGGTGATATTAAAATTGGTGAGGGTGTATTTGGATTGCGTCGTGCATTTGCGATCGCAGGAACCAAAATATTAATTATGAGTTTGTGGGAAGTACCAGGTAGAGCAACTGCTTTGTTGATGGATCAGTTTTTTGAGCATTATCAAAATGGCATAGCTGGTGTTGAGGCATTACAAAAAGCTCAGAATTACATCCGTAATATTACGGTGAAGGAGTTGAGAAAATCTGATTTGGGAGTTGAGATTATCAAAGAGCTTT
The DNA here is from genome assembly GCA_012034595.1 of Calothrix sp. CSU_2_0. Lineage (GTDB taxonomy): Bacteria > Cyanobacteriota > Cyanobacteriia > Cyanobacteriales > Nostocaceae > Brunnivagina. Next base: position 2,625 of record JAAUPE010000191.1, read on the forward strand.
TGAGAATCAGAGAATTGCCAACCCAAATAGATGGGAATGAAACCTCCAAACCTCTGAAGCATCCATTTTACTGGGGTGGATGGATTTGTCAGGGGATAAAAAGTTAAAAGCGCAAAGTAGACGGTATCGGTTTCCGTCCCGTCTAACTTTGTAAGAAGGTAAAAGAAAGAAACCAAATCAGGTATAAAAGCAACATAGTAATTAGTTAAAATTAATGGTACTTTATGCTTTATGCGATCGCTATGTTGTCAGTAACGGCATGAATCTCTAACTACCAAGCGATCGCGTTTGATTTGGAAGTGCGATAAAAGACATATCGCTTGACTAATTTATGAATTGGAAACTAATAACATTCTTGCTTCAATTTCTTGCCAAGTTTTCGGGGAAATTTTCATCGATGCTTGTTTGCATCTAATCATGAGCATATTAATATAAAGATAATCTTCCAAAGCGTTGGATTCTTCAGACGAAAAAATAGTTAATTCTGGATTTAACTGCAAAGCATTTAACCAAGTTTGGGAAACACGGGAATTATATCCTTGATGAACTTTGTAAGATTCATGAACATTCGGAGCTTTTGCTTTTAAGGTTTCCAAACTCTCCATTAATGCCGTAAAATTGATGTAAGGAAATAAATCAAAATCTTCCAACTCTTGTGCGATCGCTTTATTAATGGCACGGGTAAAAGCACGGGTTGGAGTTGCCGGACGAATAGGGGTACGATTGCAATGTAACATACGGCTAAAATTAGGATTTATTGCCCGTGCTAAATCCGATATCCGACTCATTTCCAATACATTTGTCAAACTAGGACTGAGGAGGGTTGCTATCTCAAATGCGCTATCTCTTGCCGTTGCCAAGAATAATGCTGTAGCACGTTTTGCAGCACTAGAAAACCCTGAAGAATTACCTGCGGTTGCTGCATTTACCCAACTCATTAAAGGTCTAATTTTCCTCGCAGAAATTGAGTTTGATAGTTGATTCTGTGCAGCTTTTTCCATCATTAATAATAACTCATCTGAACCACCGCGCATTAATCCCGCAATCAACAAAAATACTTCACGCCAACGTCTATCTAATAAATGCTCGTTGACCATTTTTTCAATTAAGGAATTATCGATAATATATTGTGCCGTCAGATATTCCTGTAATGTGAGATGACAGAAAGAAAATACATCCTCAGCACGCTCTACCAATACACCTTGTTGGATTGCGATCGCCTGTAAAATAGACGAACAATCGATATGCTTGGGTGCATTCAAGTTACTTTCTAAAAAGTATCTAATCTTGTCTAAAATCTCATCCTCAGAAAAGAATAATTGGTCTACCTCATACCCTGTATAAGCAATTTCTGAAAGTAGCATCTCCTGCAATTCAGTTCGCAAACCTTTATAAATTTCCTCTCGCATAATCCGTTTTTCAGCAGCCCATTCTTCTAATAATACTCTTAGGGCTTTTTTGTAAAGTGCGCTGCGATTATTGGGGAAATGTTGGGAATGGTCGTAAACTAGACATAGCATTGTTAATAGCAAAGGGGTATTTGCCAATTCCTTCGCACCAGAATTGGTCGCTTCGTTTAAAATTTGCCAGCACTTTTGACCAGTTTCTAATTTCTTATCTTCTTCTGATTGAAACCAATTAAAAATAAATTGTTTGATTTGAATACTATCGAATTCCGCCATCGCTACATCGGTAAAACGATAAAAGTTGTTCATGTATGCGGCTGTACGACAGGAAATAATAAAACGATTTTGATGGTACTTGTCGCCAAAATTTTGAACCATCTCAATCGCATGACCGACAATTTTACTGGGAACCTCATCTAACCCATCAAATAATATTAATAATTGTCCCGCTTCTAATAAATTATTTAAAGCCGATTCCGCGTCGGGAAAACCACAAATATCGAATTCATGAATCAACAATTTTTCCAAAGTTATATCCTTGGAATTTATTCTTTTCATTTCGATGAAGACAGGAATACATTCGTGCTTATATTCACCCTTATTCCCCTTCAGCGCTTCCAAACCAATCTTCCTTAGAAAAGTCGATTTGCCAACACCAGGTCCACCAAGTACCATTAAATATTGCTTTTCATTGGCAACAGCTAAACCATCTTGCCTTGACGAATTTTGTGATTGAAAGCTACGATTTTCGCGGTAAGCTTTTTCCAGATTCTCAATCGACTCAAAACGACGAATATCGCTATTATGTAAAAACTGGACTGTAGTATAAATTGACTCTAAAGCCACTGGTTCGCGCATTCCCAGAACTTTCAAGATGCCATGACGGTCTGTATAATTTTTTATATATTGTCGAGATGCTTCAAAAAACAACTGCTGAGTCTTCAAATCGACCATCTTGCCAATTTTCGCCATACCTTTCCAGCCTTTTTCGATAAAAATGCCAGCTAGGCTTTCAGTTGCTTTTCCGATTAGAAGTTCAGTGACAATCATGGCAGCGTTCCTAATTCACTATGGTTAAGTATAATTACGGGATACTCTCTGGCTACTACTGTTTCCGGATTATTTAAATTTGAGTATAAATTTTTTCTACAGATAAAAACTGTAACTAAAATAATTATGAGCATAAAGCTTATCCAACATACATTTACAGGTTTTAAAATTTATTGGAATTATGCCAAGTAAATGTATAAAAAAAACAAGTTACTCGTATTAAATTTAGCCTCAATTTTCATTTATTCTGTCAAACAATACGTATAATTTTGTAAGGCAATAATTATCCCTTGTTAAAATCAGGCTTCTTGTCAACGCCACTTTCGTTCCATTCTTGTAGATGTTGGACTTCGATTTGTGTGTGTAAGGTATCACTATTCCACAGGAGTTGCTTTTCAAGGATATTCATATAGAAATATGGTTTAGAAATTCACCGAGCCAGCACCTGGGCGATTTGCTACAACTACATTACGTGGCATCTGAGACAAGGAAGCTTACCCAAACAAGAAGAAGAGATTGCCACAGTTGATTGCGATACTCCTGTTCCCCGTAGGGGTTCCCAGAGGGTAAGGAGTGGCTACCAACATCGCATGGCTTTACCAGTATTTATTTTCAAGCAAAACCGAAAATCTAGACAAGTCGCCTTCTCTGCAAATTTCATTCTACGCATTTATTTCAAATACTTAGAAGCTCTTAAAAAAGCTCGGTTATAACGAGAGAACTATTGAAGGGTGGTTTTATGGTAAACCTTATCATTATTCGGTGGGGATATTATTACGTTGTTTCCATTTGATTTTCAAATTATAGGGATATTTGAAAAACTAATTAGAAAAAGCCACACTATAATTTAAGAAACAAGTGACTTTGACACAAGATATGACAACAGTAGCAATCTTACCCATATACGATGCCAGTGGTAATAAATCCTACCGTGCTGTTGCAGGTGACAAACAGTCAATTGGCAAAACTGCTGGGCAGGCACTGGATGCTTTAACTACCGAATTAGGTGAAAATGAATTTAGTGCCTTACTGTTGCTGCAAAATTTTCATCCTGACCAGTTCTTTGGGGTTGAGCAACTTTCTCGTTTATCCGAACTGATGGATATGTGGAGAATTGCACAGGATGAAGGGCGATCGCTCCCTAAAGAAATGCAAGCTGAGTTAGATAATCTTGTTGAGGCAGAACTCAAAGCAGCAACAAACAGAAGTGCATCTTTATTACAACAACCAAATCAATGAATCCAAATTATACATTGGTTGCTGACAGGGCTAATCATCGCTGTGAATATTGTCATGCCCCCGAACTGGTTTTTAACTTCCCATTTGAGGTTGAGCATATTCTACCACTGAGTCGAGAGGGCACAAATTCCCAAGAAAATTTGGCACTCGCTTGTCGTTCCTGCAATCTCCGTAAAGGAACCCGTATAAATGGAATCGATCCTCAATCAAATACAGAAGTTCGATTGTTTCATCCAAGAGTTGAGGAATGGGATAACCATTTTCAAGCAGATACCACATCTGGAATAATTCTTGGTATGACTGCTATTGGGAGAACGACTGTTAATATTTTAGAGATAAATAGCCAACCACAGGTTACGGCACGACAATTGTGGATTCGTTTAAGTTTATTTCCTTAAATCAGTTCCTGACAGGAACAATTCTAAATTTACCTATAACAAATAAATACCTTATTCCGATATCGAGCCTAATAATTTACCAAGCGATTAGTAAATTTAGAAAAATTAGCGAATGCTCTGCCAATCGGAATAAAGTTTGAAAGTAGAAGGAGAAGATTACAAAGGTTTTTAGTTCTGAATAACTTGAAAATAGAAACAGTTTGGCATCCAATATTATCAGTGATAATGTCAACTTATTTTGACCCAAATAAAATAGTTTATGTTGCGATAGATAGAACTAATTGGGGCTTAATTAATATACTAATGATAAGTATTATTTGGGATAAAAGAGCAATTCCAGTATGCTTTGACATATTACCGAAATTAGGTAGCAGTAATCTGGAAGAGCAAAAAACAGTAATATCAAACAGTCTTGCTATTCTCAAAAATTATAAAGTATGCATTTTGGGCGACAGAGAATTTTGCTCGATATCACTTGCTAATTGGCTTGCAGAGAAGAATCTATGGTTCTGCTTGCGTATTAAGAAAAATACAAATATTGAAATCAAACAGGATATTTGGAGTGAGTTAAGTGCAATTGGTCTAAGGGCTGGAACTTCGGTATTTTATCAGGGAGTAAAGCTTACTAAATTAAAAGTATTTAAACCAGTTAATTTGGCTTGTAAATGGAAAAAAAGGTGAAAGGAGTTATACCAAAAGAAGGCTGGTTTATTGCAACTAATTTTCCTAGCTTAGAGATTGCTATTAATGCTTATAAGCAGAGATTTGACATTGAAGAAATGTTTAAGGATTTTAAATCAGGCGGCTATAATCTTGAAGACTCAAGTGCTTGTAAAACAAGACTTATATCTCTAATTATACTGATTACTATTGCATACACTTCTGCAACCCTTCAAGGAAAAAGTATTAAGCTCAAAGGTGTTCAAGAATATGTTTGCCGTCCGAAAGAAAATGGTCGTCAAGTACGTAGACATAGCAGCTTTTATGTTGGAATTTACGGTCAAACCTGGGTGGATTTCAAGTATAAATGTACCGATTTAGTCACCGAGTTAATAAAATTAAATCGCAATAAGTGGAAGTTTTATCGAAGAGGTGAAAGGGCTATGATGCTTATTGAATCAGCTTTGTAGATATTTTCGTCACCCCTTCAGATATAAACCTCGTCCACGATCAAACCCGGAGTTTTTTAACGATTCAAATGCGTCATTGCGACGTAAGGAAGCAATCTCAAGGTCTTTGTCGGAAACTACAGTTCTCAATGTAGACGAGGTTTAATATACAGACTAAATTTAGATTCAAAATATTAAATATTTTTATATATCCAAATAACTAATGATAGTAACATAACATCAAATGATTGTAAAATAGAGAGAGTTAAATAAAATCTTACTTATTTGACTTAATTATGATGTCAATAAAGAAGAAGTTAGTAGTCAGTTTATTTTGTGGAATTGGTGGTCTTGATTTAGGCTTTAAATCTGCGGGATTTGAAGTATCAGTTGCCATCGATAACAATCCCAAAGTTTTAGAATTATATAAACTTAATTTTCCAGATACGACAGTTTTATGTCGGGATATTGGGGAGATTTCCGCAGCAGAAATTAGAGAAATAATTCAAAATAAATATCCAGATTGGGATGGAGAAATTGCCGCAGTGATCGGTGGTCCACCCTGTCAAGGCTTTTCGGTTGCTGGTAAGCAAAAACTTGATGACGATACCTTCGGTAAGCTTCGCTAACGCAGCCAATTAGTCCTCAAATTCATCAATCTGGTAGTTGAACTGAACCCGTTAATGTTTGTGATGGAGAATGTTCCTGCGATCGCACAGAAGAAGTTTGCTGGGATTACTGGGAATGCGATCGCTCTCATCGAAGAACACTACATTTTATCCAAATGGTTGCTTACAGCTTCGGATTACGGCGTACCCCAAAAACGACAAAGGGCTATCTGGATTGGCTCAAAGTTTGGCGAAGTTGTACCACCATTGGAAAGTGATAAAAAAATTACAGTTGGGGATGCAATTTCTGACCTGAGTTACATTCCTATCAATTCTCAAACCGACACCTGGGAGTTGGGCGAAAAGGGCGAATATGCTGAATATTTGGACAAAATCTTCACTTTACCTCCGGTACACTTCGTTCCGACAATGGTCACTGACCACCCTGATATTTCAAAATCCTCAACGGTTCGGCTTCGCTCAGGGTCAAATCTGATTAGTGGATTTCAAGCAACAGTACACACAGCAGCTACTCAACAAAAGTATGGTGATACTGTTTCCGGAGACAAAGAACCGACAACTTGGGCAAAACGATTGTCTGCCGATGGATTTTCCCCTACGTTACGCGCTGGAAGTGGGAACCGAACAGCAGCGCGTCCAATTCACTTTGAACATGCGAGGGTAATAACAGTTAGGGAAGCTGCGAGGTTACACAGTTTTCCTGATTGGTTCGATTTTGGTACAAGTAAGCTGGCTGCTCACAAGGCAATAGGGAATAGCGTTCCTCCTTTGCTTGCTTATGCCATTGCATCTCAACTGTTGATGCATTTGGAAGAACAGCAACAAAGTTCGACGGGGACAAATTCTTTTGTGCTTACCCATGTGCTGGGTTTACAAACCTTTGAAGCGTCGGTTGGTTTGCCAATTTTTCACTCAATGGGACAACAGCCAGGAAAACTAAATTGCCTTGCTTTTGGTTTGGTTGATGGGGAAAATATCAAAGTTGGTAACGAGCGATGTCTTCGACAAGCCGCTTCGCGTCTACGCCTCCAGTAAAAAATATCTTCATATCTTAAGATATTCCGACTTATTGTTAAACCCTAGAAAGTAGTGTTGTCAAAAATCTTCGAGGGAAACTTATCAATAGTATCGAAATATTGAGAAAAGTATAAAAATCGACTCTGAGTATCGAGTATTACGCTATATCATTTGTAGTGGCAATTACTTGTAAGCACAATTTTAGGCGAAGGGAGTCTCGTTATGAGTTTGATTAACCTGGATTTGCTTTTCAATGCCATTACTGGTGTTGCGAATCCGCTAATTAAAGAAAAAATCCAGCGTAACGAGACGGTAATTAAGTTGCTTAAGCAATTTAATCTCTCCCCAGAGCATCCACCAGCCGATTATAGCGATGTTTACGCTTATACTTTGGTTGAATATGGAGTGGGTAAACCTAAGCCAATTTTAGAACTGTTTCGCCAAGACGCGATAAAACTAGCTTTTCGCAAGGCATTTGACCACAATAACCCCTCAATTTTATTGTCAGAGGTTGATGCTTTTATTGCTGCGTATGCTTTGGGTGATGATATTCAAGCTGTAGAGATGCGAAATTTCGCGTCTCTACAAAACATTAGGCGAGAAATCGCAGCGTTTTATATAGTTTTTTCCGAAGTAGCCAAGCGATCGCGTAAACCAGCAGATACGTTGATGAGTCAGCAAATTGGTTCGTTACACAAAATCATCGCCAATATCCAAGAGCAGATTGAAAGACAACCAACTTTAGAAGGTATTCGTACAGAAATAGCTAGGCTAGCAACACAAAATTATCCAGCACTACTAGGGACAGAAACAAACGCCGAAAATCAATGTCGAGCCGTAGCACTTGCCCAACAAATGCGTGGTTGGTTTGAAACCCTGGGTTATCAACTAGAAAAATACGAAATTTGGGCAGAAGATTACTTTGAATTTATCATCAATATCCCTGTCCGGCGTAGCTTTGACCGCATCCTAGTGCGAGGAATTGCCGGGGAAGTGGGATTGAGTGATGTCATGGCTTTACGAACCTCCGTTGAAGAGCAAAAAACCGATGAGGGTTGGTTGGTAACAACGCGACGAATTTCACGAGCAGCCCGTGATGAAGTAAAAAAAGAAGAAAATCGCCACCTTGATTGTTACACTTTTGATGAACTGATTGACCTTGATGCCGACTTTAGCGGTTATGTTGACTGGCTGGAAGCGGAAATCGATCGCCGGAAAGTTGATACTAAGTATGTGCCGTTAGCCTGTAGTAAAGAGGAAATTGATCCAGTTACCAAGCGGCAAATTGGGGTAAGTCGCTACGGAGAAGAAGACGGTTGGATTGATGGGTATATAGATTTGTGGCTCGATGACCCAGCAAAGGAGCATATTTCTATACTGGGTGAATTCGGTACGGGAAAAACTTGGTTTGCCTTCCATTATGCTTGGGTGGCATTGCAGAGATATAAAGATGCCCAAAAACGCGGTGTGGAGCGTCCTCGGTTGCCTTTGGTGATTACCCTGCGAGATTTTGCTAAGGCGTTAAATGTGGAAAATGTTTTAGCTGGGTTCTTTTTTACTCAGCACAATATCCGGATAAATAGCGATGTGTTCGACCAGTTGAACCGCATGGGTAAATTGCTGCTGATTTTCGATGGTTTCGACGAAATGGCGGCAAAAGTTGATAAACAGCAGATGATTAATAATTTCTGGGAATTAGCGAAAGTTGTGGTTCCTGGAGCCAAGGTGATTTTAACTTGTCGCACCGAGCATTTTCCCGAAGCACAGGAAGGACGAGCTTTGTTGAATGCAGAATTAAGTGCATCAACCAAAAATCTGAGTGGGGAAACACCACAATTTGAGGTGTTGGAGTTGGAGAAATTCGACGACGAGCAAATTCGTCAGGTGCTTTTATTTCAAGCCGAACCTGGAACCGTCGAGCAGGTAATGGGGAACCCGCAATTACTGGATTTAGCCCGTCGTCCAGTGATGACAGAGTTGATTTTAGAAGCTTTACCGGATATTGAAGCGGGGAAACCTGTGGATATGGCACGGGTATATTTGTATGCGGTGCGTCGAAAAATGGAGCGGGATATAAAGAGCGATCGCACTTTTACTTCCCTGGCAGATAAGCTGTATTTTCTATGCGAGTTGTCCTGGGAAATGCTTTCTAGCGATGAGATGAGCCTCAACTATAAGTTATTTCCCGATCGCATTCGGCGTTTGTTTGGGGTGACGGAGAAGGATTTAGACCACTGGCACTACGATATGATGGCGCAAACTATGCTAATTCGTAATGCTAACGGGGATTATACTCCAGCGCATCGATCACTGTTGGAGTTTTTTGTGGCGTATAAATTTGCCGCCGAGTTGGGGGTATTAGCTGGGGATTTTATCGAGTTAGCACAGGCACAATCTTGTTTGGATGGTAGTGCTGCACCTGTTGATTATACTTGGTCGGGGTATTTTTCACGACAGATGGATAATGCAGGGAATTATTTTGCGATCGCACCTTTGAAGGGATTTGTGAGTGAGTCATTGGAAGTGTTAAGGGGGAGTTTTGGGCGATCGCAGTTAACAAAAGCGGTGATGGATTTGCTTGTGCCGATGGTTGAT
>JAAUPE010000192.1 GCA_012034595.1 Calothrix sp. CSU_2_0
GTCCCTCACCAAGCCCAAGTCCAAGTCCCTCACCATCGCCAAGCCCAAGTCCCTCACCAAGCCCAAGTCCAAGTCCCTCACCATCGTCAAACCCATGCGAGGGGAATCCGTGCGGGTCGTCACTTGGAGGCAAACTTGATGAGGCGAAGCAGGATGCTGTTCAGTGGCTGACAATTTCAGTTCCCGTCGTAACCTGTAAGGAAGACAAAACAACTGAACGAACTAATAAACAAATTCAGGTAATTAAAACTTTAAAAGGTTCGGAGTCTGCTAAAGTTACCGCGCTTTTTGAAGAATTAGCAGACATAAAAGAACATCTTTGTAAATTAGAACAAAGCGAAAATGATGGATATTTAGTAACACCTGAATGGTGGCAAGTACGAGTATTCCAGCGTCCACAATTAATTATTCAATATGCAGAATTATTAGCAGATGGAAAAATCGGACGTAGTCGATGGGCTGCAACAATTCCTCATTACAATAAGCCAAAAACATTTAAACCTAATTTCCCCAAATACGAAAAAGGTAATTACGAAGGAATTTTGGTACTTAATGACAACTCAAAAATTATTATTAACGCTAAATCAGATACCGAATGCTTGAGAGTTATTAATGCTTTTAAGCAATTTATTAATCCTAAATATTTGAAAGATGTCAATCAACCAAAGATTGGTAAAAGACCAGGTGTGTATAAACAATTAAACGTCATTCCTGTTCGATGCCACTTTTTTGCTAATGGGCAGAAAGACAAGGCTCCTACATGGAGCTTGAAGTTGCGGGATGAAAAAAAATGAAAATACAAGCTTATCAAGTATTTAAATTTGACAATAGTTTGGCAATTCATTTACAAGCATTTGCAAAATTTGCTAACTATTCTGATAAATATCTTTTAAAACTGATCAAGAAATTAAAAAAAAGAAAAATCAAGATTGGATTTAAATGGAAGCGTAATTGGTATATTTTTATTCCCAAAAAACCAATTAATACATCTTCTTCAAACTCGGCAAATGTTGAAAATATTCAGACTCCATCGGGGGAAAAAGTAGTCATTAACTGGCAAGAAGTTGTTAATACCGTTCCGTTTGCATCAACTTTTACAGGTTCCTTTAATTTTTTTCTACAAGATGGAAAGTTATTTGTAATCATCCCAGCAAAGGACCTGGTGTCTTTGGGCTTAAGGTCGAAGACTCCATTTTCACCCATACTCTTACCTCCTAACAAGTTTCAGGCTACAACTGAATATACGTATGGATACCGTATAGTTTACGACAGGAATAAAATGAGTATTTTTGATCCAGGTACAGCCGGAACCCTTAATTCAACCCAGATTCCCGCAGCTTTTTTTGAAGTTTGTAGAGCATTGGACGCTGCTGAGAATCTACGCAATGGAAGCAATCCTGGCTTGCCACCACGCAGGAATCTCTCAACTACAGTCAGCTTTGATACCGGAACGATTGCTGTAGCCGCAACTCTTCCAGTAAGTGTCAATGTTCAAACTGACGGTTCTATTGACATTACTGCTAGTGATTATTTGGGTGCTACTTACTCAACCTTTAGCGGTGGTGGTGGAACCTTAAAATCGGACACATTACCAGAAGCATTTTTAGAATTGGCTAACATCTTGGCAGCTGCTGAAAAAGCTGTAACACCTGCTGACGCACAGCCTAATAATATTCAAATCCAGTTTGATATCGAAACTGGTAGCGCTACTATTTCTGCAAACATGCCGTTTACCACTGAAGCTGCATCCGATGGTGATGTCACCATTCACGCAATCGATTATCTCTAATTTCTAAACTTATAAAATTGGAGATAAACAATGGCAGGAAAAAAACTAGGACCAAGAGCTACAGTCGCTTTTAAATCTGGTTCAGGGCAAGGAGCAGGAGCTAAAACACAATACATTTACGTGCTGCGCTCTGTTGCTGAAAAACTGGGGTTGAAGATAGTCCCTAACGCGACAGTAACAAGAAAACCCGCAAAGGGCAGTAAGAAAAAAGGCGAGACAAGGATTGCTGTTCGCGGTAGTGTTGGTGCAAAACGTATCAAAGTACCATTGCCTGGATCAAATTCCAGCGCTGCTGGAAAAAAAGGAATTAAGGTAAAATATCTTAGCGTTCCTGTACCCGCAAGCGCGAATATTACTGATATTAAAAAGTTCTTAGACGGAGCGAGTAAGAAGCCCGCTAGTTTTGTCAGTCCAAATGGAAGAACTTATTCACTCACTGATAAGTAAATGGAGACGCAAGTAGTTTTTAAAAATCAGTACAGGCTTGACTTGAAAAAAGTTGAATTTGTACTTATTCCCTACTTGTTTATTGATGAGAAAAGCCTCATTATTAATATTGAGGCTACATCATCAAGAAAGTATCGCAGTGCCGGAAAAATTGACCAAGTTGTAATCGATTATCCAAATAAATTAATTGCAAGTTCGCAAGTAGTTCGATTTGGAAGTCAATTGCTGGAATTTCCGCAAAAGGGAAGATTTCAGTTGCAATTCTTCCCTAATTATTATTTAGAGAAAGCAACCATCACAATTAAGAAAATAATTGAAATATTTCCCGATCTAAATATTGAACCTACATTACAACGTATTGAGAATAAAATTGATAGCATCTTAGAATCTAATTAACTTAATACGATATGTGGCAAGATGTAGATACGTTGGAGATGTCAGTCACAGGGCAGTGGTTTTACACTGATGACATCAATTTAAATTTTGAGCTAATACGAATACACAGCAACTTAAGCATTGAGAATTTCCCTGACAGACTTAGACTGGGTGCAATTATTGGGATATTTTATGATGAAGGATTAACTATTCATCAACCTAAAACTTTTATTTGTAGAGAAATATCTGAGATTTTAAATTTATCCAATCTATTTGGACAAGTTGGAAAAATTGGAATCAAACGAATTGATGACGCTGATTTAGTTTGGACTATTAAAGTAGAAGTTATGCCATTAACAAACCCTAACGGGAATAATTTAATTAAAAGTAGCACTGTTACAACTTCGGATGTGGATGCGTCAATTGAATCTACAACCTTGCTTGAGGTTAATGCTAATCGCGTTGGCGCAACAATTTGGAATAAGTCATCAAGTAATTTATATATAGATTTTGATACTGTAACTACCGTTAATAGTTTTGCTGTAAAACTCGTACCTGATGCATTCTATGAACTTCCATTCGGATTCACGGGAATAATTTCTGGTATTTGGGAAGTAGCTAATGGAAAGGCTGTTATTAGGGAATTTGTGTAATGAGCCTGACTAATCCTAATAGTAATATAATCGTTGTTAGCGGTTTTGACTTTACCGCAGCGCTTAATGAAAAAGCTGATGTTGTACACCAACATCAAATAGTAAATGTTGAAAATTTGCAAACTACTCTAGATGAAAAAGCATCAGTTGATCACGAACATCAAATAGAGCAGATTGTTGGATTGAGTACAGCATTATACAATAAAGCATCAACCGAAGCTTTAAATTTAAAATACAATGATTTAGTGGATTTAATCTTTAGTGTCAGTGTCTATTCAAAAGAAACTCCAGATGTTCAATTCTACGGTCAAATTTGGCATGAGTTGAACGCTAGCAATGACATTTTAGAATCTTGGGTTTTTGCTGATATTCCAACGCTAGGTTCTAGATGGATTAGCACCACAACTTATGAAAAAAATTACTTTGCTGGTTCATCTTCAATTAATGGAGGTGTGGCTTATGCAATTCCACTTAAGCAGAATGTAAATTATTTATTCCTAGATTTTCAATCATATATTCTTTATTCAGCAGCAACACCAATAGATACAACTGCAAATTACTGGCGTGTGTTATGGGGTATGCAAAGTGCAGGAATAAACGTAGCTAATAGTGGGGCATTAGCCTATGACAATACCTCTAAAGAGTATCCTTTGAATTTATTTTATGCTCCATCGCCAGGTGAAAGATTACTTTGTATGTTTAATAAAACTGGTTCCCCTCCGGGGGCGAGACTAGCATCGTCAATTCGATACAAATTAGTTAGGCGTTAACAAACTTAAAAGCTGACCTAATTAGTGGTTAGGTCAGCTCTTAAAGTTTGGATTTGGAGGCTTAATTGAAAACTTTTGATTTAAGAATTGGGCTTGCAGTTATAACTGCGATCGCAACAATTGTCGGTAACGCTATATCGGGCTTAACCAGTGGAAGCTATGCCATAGGTTCAAATATATCGCGAATTGACGCAAGACTTGAATATTTGAATAAGGAATTAAGTAAACGTGACGAGTTTATCAATTACAGGATTGATAATCTTGGCGCGGAAATCAAAAGTTTAAAGGAGGGCAAAAAATGAAAATTGCGATCGACATTGGGCATAATTGCCCTCCTGATACGGGTGCTTTGGGGGTTAAATCAGAAGATGAGATGAACAGGTTAGTTGGGGAATTCCTTATTAAGTTGTTAATCAGTGCAGGAGTGGACGTTATAGATTGTCGCCCGAAGTCTGCTACGACGGTCGGGCTATCCCTCTGGAAGCGAACGAATAGTGCAAATACTTGTGGAGCCGACTTTTATGTATCACTTCACCATAACGCTGGTGGAGGTCTTGGTAGCGAAGTTTTCGCCGTGTCTGACGAAGGAATTGCTGCTGCAAAACGAGTTTTATCTAAACTTGTCGGTCTTGGTTTTCGAGATCGTGGTGTTAAGCGTCAGGGTTTTTATGTTATAAAAAATACCCTGATGCCTGCTATCCTAGTCGAGGTGTGCTTTGTGGATAGCAATGCGGATTGTACCTTGTGGGATAAGTTGGGATGTAAGGCAATTGCTCAAGCCATCTTTGAGGGATTGCAGGAATCTTTGAAGTTTTGAGGTTTGGTAAAACGCGATCGCACTTTTCCGCTTGTACTGCGATCGCTTTTATTTTTTGGCTGCAAAAGACTTAAGCGCTTTTGTAACATCCATCATCACCTGTAATTGCATCTCTTCCGTGAGGTCGTCCCAGTGCGGCAACTTAGGCACTACCGAACGAACACCTTCATACATTTTTGAGCAAATAGTTTTGGAGTCATTTTATTTACGCAATGGCGAAACTTCAACCAATCGTTAATTCAGATAGGCAGGTCATCGGGTACATGTATTTTTGTCCTGGTTGCGGATGTTATCACGCGCCATACATCCGTCCCCACAAGTCACCCAATGGCGCGAGTTGGGAATTCAACGGGGACATAAATAAACCAACATTTAACCCTAGTATTTTGACGCGGGTTGAGGGACGCGACGGGAAAGCGCGATTTGTCACAGTTTTGTACAGGATGGAAGAATACAGTTCCTAAACGACTGTACCCATCCACTTGCGGGGAAAGTAGTTGACATTCCCGATAGTGACTAACACTTGCGAACTACCCGAATGCGATCGCGCCCGTGACCAGAGATTTTAATCAATTGACCATCTACGTCTACAAAGGTGTGACATTTCCTCATTGGCTCGTAATGTTCGCCTGACTCGCACCATTTAGCTTCTACCCATTGAGCAGGAGTCGCATTAGCTTTATAAACTTGAAAATTTAGGCTTCTCAACCATTCATCTATATGATGTCTAATTCTAGTTTCAGGTTTTGATTTACCGATTTTTTCCGTTACTACCACATCCCCCACAAACCCTTCAATATTGGGGGTAAAGCTGATTCGCCATTGCTTCGCATCTAGCTGTTGTGCGATCGCTTTTACTTCCCCTACGCAAGTTACATGTTTCGCTTGAATTTTGGGCAATGGTTCGTTTTTTGGCTCGGCGTTCGTTCGGGGATGAGTGTCTGTTGAACTGGGTGTACCTCTTCCTCACTAGAATTATCCTCGATGCGGGGTGAGGGGTTATCCCCATTATTTGGGGTATTTACTCCCAAAACTTCGGGCGGATTATAACACACATTGGGGTCATTTTTTTGCTGCTCCTGCTGCTCCTGCTGCTCCTCTTTTACTTTTAGGGGAGGAGCAGCAGCGCAATCCATACTGGGTAAGCTTTCTGGGTTTGCTGCTCCTGCTGCTCCTCTTTTTTCGTGTTCTGTTTGAAATTTCAAAAAATGTTATTTTTCTTGGAGGAGCAGCAGGAGCAGCAAGGCTGGATTCCATACTGGGTAAAGGTTCGGCTGCTGCTCCTCCTTGCTGCTCCAGGGTCTGACCCCTCACCCCCTCATGAGGAGCAGCAGGAGCAGCAAATTGAATTGCTCCATCAAAAGATAGGTAAAATGTACTAGCTCGGTTGCCACTGCCACGTTTACAGTTGACCAGTCCATCGCAAACTAATAAAGAAAGTGCCTTCGCGATAAACGAGCGAGAATACTTGACGTAATGCACTAATTCCTCGCAAGTGTAGGGAACGTTAGGAGACTTCCGTAAATATTCAAGAATGCTCGCCCGACAGTTAACGTCGGTTTGATTTTCTAAGTTATCTTTATCCTGTTCGCCCAAAAATACGAAGTCCAGATTATCCGGCTCAAAGATGACGCGGTATTTTTTACCGGAAGAACGCGATCGCGATTTTTCTACTGTTAATAGTCGGTCGTTGGGTGTTGCAAACTGGGAAACATCCTTTTCGATTTTCCAAACTTCAGAGACCGCGTTAAATATTGCCGAACTTCCCCGAATGTCTCCATTGCGGTTGGCGTGGTGAACGAGCATAAAACTGGTGTTATGTTCGTTGGCTAGTCCGGTTAACTCTAAAATTGGACGGGCGTAGGCAACTTCATTTTCGTTGTAGCTGGAAAATCGCGAACTAAAGGTTAATGAGTCGATGATTACAAAGTCAGGCTTAAATTCCTGTAAATCTTGGATTAGTAACGGCATGTGTTCAAAACTCCAATTGAATCGAGTTTTGATGTATTGCCCTATATCACCTTCGTCGTATCCCATTATTTCCAGGGCTGATGCCATATCGCTTTCACGCTCGTCACCCTGGTAGACCATGATTCTACGTTTTTCACCAGTAGCAGTAAACTCTCCAAGATTTTTACCTTGGATTAATGATTTACAAATTTGATAGAGAAGTTTAGTTTTTAATATCCCACCAGTTCCGTATAACACCCCAGTGGTGCGTTTTGGGAACAAGCCTTGGTGCAGCCATTCTTTAGTAGATGATCTAGCAACTTGTTTCAGTTCCTCGTAGCTCATTAATGGGGAAACTACTTTTTTAACAAGGTGACGAGCGTATAAATCTTCTAAAAACCGTGTGCTTTTTGAAACTTCACTAGCTAATTCTTGAAGACAGAACAAGCGGTAATCTGGTTCGACAATCTTTGTGTAAATATTCTTTAGTTTGTCGATGAGTTTGTTGAACCGACTAAATCGGTTTTCATCCTCGGTTTGTATTAGTTCTAGTCCGGTAAGTCGTTCGGTTTTTTTACGGACAATACCAAGTACCTCGTCTATTTCAAGTTCATTGGAATAACCCAAATGTATTGTGCTGTTACCTAGCTCGATCAAACTGCGTCGTAGCGCTTTCTGGCAGATTAGTCCAGCGAGGTGGTCAATGTTTACTGCCGATACGCACCTTGTAAGTAGGTTGACGAGTTTGGTTTTACCACCGATTTTATCTAGTTGGTTGTGGTTATTGAGGTAATCTGTGACTGTCAATAAATCTGTGGGAAGATTTTTTTCGACAGCTTTTAAACAAGCTTCATAAATAGTTCTATGAGTGGGAAGGTAAAAATGTTCGGGCTTGAGTCTGAATTTAATTTGGTCAATTGCTCCGGGTTCGAGCAATATACCACCGAGTACGCTTTCTTCTGCTTCTAAACAACAAGGTGGTAAAACATCGGGAACTGTAGGAGTAAAATCGTGAGGTATTGCAACCATATCAATTTACCCCCTTGGTTGATGTCAAAATTGTATTTTTGTGTTCTAATGAAGGCATTAGAATTAATTTTTTGTAAATGTTTGAACGAGCTGCTAACTCGTTTTTTTTCTGTCTATTTTTCATGGTAGTTATTGTTACTTACGTAGGGTTTGTGGGATTAAGTTGGATAGTGATTTTAGAGACTTGCGTGCAGCGCTGATACTGGTGGATAATTCATCTACCTGTATGGCTTGCGGGTCAAAATCTCTTAGCTCGTCAACTACTGCCTGTATCAATAGATTGTGTTGATATAGGTGGTATTTGAGGGTGTCGATATGTCGCTCGATACGTAGTAGGCGTTGCTCGTTCATGGCTAGAAGGGGATGTTTCCTTCAAATAGTTCTAAGCATGCGTCCTTGCCGTAACTCAAGCAATAGTCGTCCAGGGATGACAAGGATAGTCCACTATAAATCTTGGTGTGTTGAATTCGAGGTTTACCTCCAGCGTTGTGCAAGATTCCCACCTCCGGAACCACACTCGACCGGAAGTATTAGGTGGAGGCGGAATAAGGCGAATTTGCGGGAGTTTACTGCGTTCCACATGCAAAAGTGCAGGATGGTGGTGAGTTTTTTAAGTCGCTTCATTGATTGATTGAGTTGGATTTTGGGAAAGATTTTAATAGCCAGGTGCGAACTGGCTATTAAAAATCAGGAGACAACGAATATGGAAAAGTTAAACAGGGATGATGTTGTGCAGATACTTGAAGACGGGAAAAGTCTTTGTAATGGGGATACTTTTACTGTTGAACAGGCTATCGAGGCACTTATCGAAAGTCTCAACGATTCTGATTTAGTCTCGTGGGGACGCAGTGGGGTTAGATGCAGATACCTCAGCGCTACTTCAGGAGGATGGAAAGCAGGCAAGGTAAGGCTTTCACTGGTGTTTGCTCCTGATGGGGAGTGCGATAAATCTGTACTGGATGATCTAAGAGAACAGCTTAGCAAGGATGTCCCCACCCATTAACTCGATATTTACCTTTGAAAGTAAAGTCTGAAACTGGATAAAAGCAAAACCGTCTCACCTCGTGGTGGGACGGTTTAATTGCGTAGACCGGAAGCTAAATCATATATTTCTTGTTTTAGCGCTTGAATCGCTTCTTTAAAAACAGCCTCCTGTTCTTTACTCTCAATCAAGCGAGCCTCCATTCTGCGCTGGTGAGATTGAACATAGCCCAAGTAAGCGTTTTCTATAAATTCAAGACGCTCTAGGATTTTCCCATCAACAGCTTCTCCTGACTGGGAAGTTGACCCAAAGGTATTTTCCCCTGTGCTATCTGTCGTATCAGATCCGATCGATTCAACCCCATCGCTTCCGCTTGAGATTTGAACGTCTCCCAATCCTTTTCGCTTATTCGCACTGTTGCCCGAATCGAGTCTTCTGCTAGCTTTTTGGGTCTTGGCATCTTCGCATAACACAATAACTACCCCTATTTTATGGTATGAACAAAACTTTTTTGTCAGAACAGAACTATTGACTTATTCTGTTCAGACATTATACTAACATTAGTTCTGTCAAAACAAAATAAAAGCGCGATCGCATTCCATAACGACCGCAAAGGATGCCCAAAATGTCATCCCGTCGTTGCGCGATTTAGTCGTATTGCCACAACAACAACAACAACAACCTAGATGTCCAAACCCGAAAACATCGACGAGGCGATTGAATATTTTCGCAACTTAGGAATTGAGCCGATCGTCCTCGACTCAAGCGAGCCAGACTTTAACAACGTCCTGAACGCAATCACCGAGGCAATTACAGGAACCCAAGAACAAACCGAAACACCCCTAGACACTCAGAACAACAATGGAACAAACCATCAATAACGGCATTAAACCCGATGGCAATAGCACCAATACTGGCACTAAAAAGCCAAGAAAACAGCGCTACTTACCTGGTTTACCCATAGCATCCAGCGCTAAAGATACTAACAAAGGAATCTTAGACGTGCTAGTTAACCGTAGTCCAGTTGAATTCTCCGCCCTCGAAAACTACGAGCTATTTTCAACTGTGGATGACGGGTCTGACCCAATGATTAAAATTTCCGTGAGTAAAGCATCTCGACTGTCCGATGCAAAACCATTTATTACAGGAGGCGGACGTTGCTACCGCGTCCGGTTAACCAACTACCGACCCCAACAGTCCCAAAATCACAATCAGGGCGATAGCTGAAACTACCACCCTGACGCAAACCATAAGGCAATTAAATTATGACCGACAAGTACACTGAAAAGCAATTAAACCACTACGACAATGCAAAATCGGAAGCAGAAAAGGAGGATGCACTTTACCGACTGGGAACCCATCTAGAAATCATTCCCTGTAACGGGGATTCAAAAAACATTCATCCTGAGATGAAAGATGCAATCCTGGATGCAGCAAAGGGAGAGAAGCAGTAATGACAAGCGACGCTAACGCATACCTACTTGCGGCGGCGGCGCTTGCTGCCGCTATCCACCTTTATCAACACAGCCAACAGTTGACGAGCCAAATCAATACGTGCCAAGGAGAGTATCGCGGTTTTCGTGAGGGGGTTATTTATGGAAAATAACCGCTTGCGACGGGTTGAGTGGATACCCCTAGAATTGCCTTCCCTTAAAAAGTTTGACCGTTTTATCGGTTGGATGGTCGGGCGAGTTTTGTTTTCCTTTGTTTTATTTACCTTAAATAGTTCTCGTGTATTATTCAAAGTTGCGATCGCACTAATAGACCAAACAGAAAAGGCAACCTTGAAGATACTTGAGGTATATAGCGAGATGCCTCACATGGGAGTCATGGGAGCCACTTACATGGATGCGATCGCAACCCCAATTGACCCCAACCTTGAAGTTATCACCGATGTAATTACAGCCATTGAAGGACGGCAAGTTATGGTCATCGGGGAGATGGGCACTGGTAAAAGTACCCTCGCCCAATATCTCGCCTACAGTGTTGGTGGTAGCGTTAAGGTCTACGAATGTGAAGGTACGCCCGATGACTGGCAAGGATTAGAAGTAATCGGTAAAGGGGAAGACTGGCAAGCAATCGAGCAAGGAATGCAAGCCGACCTTGATGACCTATCCAGCCAGATGCAAATTCGCAACGAAAAAGGCGACAATCACCTAGTCGGAACCGATAAGGTCATAATTTGCGAGGAATATCCAGAGCTGGTAAACAAAGTCGATTGCAGTGGGGAATGGTTGGAACGTCACGCCCGTCGGGGTAGAAAAGCTCGTCGGTTTACGATTTTACTCAGCCAATACGACCGAGTCGCTGCATGGGGACTGGAGGGTAAAGCCGACTTAGCCGAGGCTTTTGCTAAGTTACGTCTTGGTAAAAAAGCGGTTACACACGCCAAATCCATCAAACGTGAGGACTTGATAGATTGGTTAAAACAAGACCGCTCGCACTGCTTAATCGACGATTTACCCTGTAAACTCCCCCAATACCGCGAGATGAAGGCGGTTACACAGAGGTTATCGCTACCACCCCAAAAAACATATTTTCAAAGCCCCGAACCGATTGCCCAGAGCGAGTTACAGCCGATTTTGACCGATTCCCAACCACCCGAAAAATCTCAAATAAATGCGGTAAAAGCCTGTCTGGAAACGGGTTTGAGCGATTCTAAGATTGTTAAGGAGATTCTCGGCTACAAAGGCGGAAATTTTAATTCAGGAATGGAGGTTTTGAAAAAAATAAAGGAGGGGATAGGGAAATAAAAAATTGCGATGCATCAAGGATGCCGCTTCGCGATCGCATTTTCGGTGACAGGGAAAAGTGCGATCGCATATTTGACCTTGCCCTAATTCGCCAATCTTTAAAAGCCAGATGCCTTCAAATCGCATTCCCTACAAGTGACAGAAGAGGATGCAGAATTTTTGTTAATGGAGGATCGATCCATTGTGCAATGCACTATTACTCTCAGTACGTAGGCGAGTGGAACGATTATCACGGAAATTATAAATGGCAAAAATTACCTGGTGGCGATCATTCTGCACTGGGGGATTGTCACGCAACATTAAAAATTATTAAGCAGATGGCAGGAATGGATGGAAATTAGCGATCGCATCAAAGAAGCGAACACCAGGCTAAAAGCTGCTAATGTTGGGATTGCCATTGAACTAGATGGTAGGAGATTGCGTTTGCGTGGCACGTTTCCGCTTAAAAGTGGCGAGGGAAGACACAAACAGCAGCGCATCGCAC
>JAAUPE010000045.1 GCA_012034595.1 Calothrix sp. CSU_2_0
ACATAAGGGAACACCCCTGTAATAAATTATCCAAATCATAAGTATTGTAGGGGCGGGATTACCCCGCCCTTACGGGATGATATGATCGAGTCTGTTTATAATTGGGGTATTTTATTTTTTGGAAGTCCCTAATGTATCAGCTTGGGGTGGCTGCTTTTATTCTAATCCCTAGCAGCATTTAAAGAGGATTGGGAAGTAAACCACAACGAGGAAGTTGAGGAAGTTGCAACAAAATTCATTTTTGCCAACTGTTACGACCAAAAAATTGCGGGGGATATACTACAACGCAGAAGTAGTAGTGGTAGGTTGGGTGGAGACGTACGAAATGTATAAAAGTTTAACGAATAATCTTTTTTGCGTCGTAACCTAACGTTTAGATATTTCGGATAATTTAAAAGTATAAATGTTGGGTTTCGCACTCGCTGACACCCAACCTACAACTGAGGCAGGTAAATTAAATATTTTAATTGAGCCGGACAAGTCTTCGATTTTTCAACCTACCAAAGTATCCGGCTCGGTTTTATATTCGGATAGAGGAGAACTCTATCACCGGGAAAGGTCTGGACTCCCTTGTGTACGCTCGATAAATTCCCATTTACCAATTCTGACTTTTGGGAGCGCTCAGGCAACAACCACAACCACACGAAAACCAACATTGTTGTTTCGATTCGCGCGCGTATTATAGTTGCGATTGGCACTACGACAGTTTTCTGGTTTGTTGTACCAAGAACCACCACGCAGCATCTAAAGTTGCCAATCCCGTCTACTAGATTCTCACCGAAATGAGACAGCTAGCTAGATATATCTTATCAGTTGAGTGACGCATTTTTGAAAAAAATTTTATCCGCCAGAGGCGGAAAAAGAGGAGAAGAAGGGTAAAGAGGAAGAAGTGCAAAGGGCAAAAGGGCAAGAGAGCAAAGGGAAAGGGAGTCCTCACGCAACAACCACAACCACACGAAAACCAACATAGTCGTTACGATACGCGCGCGTACCATAGAAGCGAAAGGCACTACGACAGTTTCCTGGAACGTAGTACCAAGAACCACCACGCAGCATCTGATTATCATTATTGTTATCAATCCACGCACTACCATCTCTAGGTGCATCATTATAATTGTTATGCCAGGAATCTTGGCACCATTCCCACACATTCCCATGCATATCGTATAAACCAAAGGCATTGGCTGGAAAACTGCCTACAGGGGTTGTTTCCTCGCGGAATTCACCCTTTGCTAACTCTGTCGTAATAGTTTCACCAAAATAGAAGGGTGTAGTGGTTCCTGCACGACAAGCATATTCCCATTCAGCTTCGCTGGGTAATCTGTAGGTGCGTCCTGTCTTCTGACTGATTTTTTGACAAAATTCTACAGCATCATCCCAACTTACTTGCTCAACAGGTCGTTTCTCACCTTTGAAATGAGAGGGATTACCACCTATAACAGCTTGATACTGCGCTTGGGTAACTGGATATTTCCCCATGAAGAAACCAGGAACTGTAACTTGATGCGGTGGTTTTCACCGTCGTAATCTAAAGAACCCATCATAAAAGTTCCCCCTGGTATCTGTACCATTTCCAAGGTGACACCATTTCCCAAGTCTTCAACAAGGTATTTCGCGTCACATTTACGACGGTTAGTAATTTTCCCCGTTGCATCCACCTTGACAACTTCAAATTGCCAGGTTTTTAGAAAGGGATTCAAACTCGTCTCTCTTTGATAGGGAGAAGGATTGGGGGTGAGGTAATCCAACCATTGTTGTATAGTTTGGATACGCTCTTTTGCCTCCAATGCCATCCCTGTTAAAATCGCATCACAACAGGATTGACTCAAACTCGAAACAAGTTGCTGTGGTGAAATTAATGGCTCATCATCGTGCTTGCGGTCAAAAGACTTCGCTGGCATTTCTCCCGTGACAGCATAATACAACGACGCAGCCAAACAATAAACATCAACCGTGGGATGACGCACACCTTTGCGAATTAATTCATAGGGTGCAAAAGCTCTATTTCCAAAGGACATGGACAATGTGCTAGGTGGTGACATATCCGCAGCAATTCCAAAGTCGATTAAAACAGCTTTACCAGTTCCCGACTCGGAGTTAATCATTATATTGAGCGGGGTAACATCCAGGTGTAAAAGGTTTCTGCGATGCACTTCTACCAAAGCTAAACCAATTTGATGGATGTATTTAACTGCTATGGTTTCTGATAACTTCCCCTGTTGTCGCACCAAATCCCACAAACTCATTCCCGGTATATATTGCATCACTAAACAGTGACGTTTATCGTCTTCAAATAAATCGATTACCTGGACAATATGGGGGTGAGACTCAGTACATATATGGGCTAACATCCGTCCTTCTTTTTTGAAGCGTTCTACATACTTAGGATACTCTGGGTCATTTTGAACGTAAATATTCGGTGTTTTGATGACAACGAGACGGTTGAGGTTAGTATGGGTTGCGAGGTAGGTAACGGCAAAACCACCACCACCTAAGTGTCTTTCGATTCTGTATTTACCGTTGTGGATTAGTTGTCCTTGATTCCAGAACATATACTGAGTTTTTTAGTTAGTTTTTCATATATTCTCGATTTTTACATTATTTTCCTCAAAGTGACGGGTATATCAACGTAGTTATGATTATATTTAACCTGTAAGAGTACTCCAAGTAAAAAAGTGCCCAATTGTCATTGCGTAGCTCGCTTCTCCGTTTCGGAGTATGGAGCGTTCGCTCTTAGCGTTCCCGTAGGGTAGCGGAATGAAGCAACCGCAAGATATTGAGATTGCTTCGCTACACTCCGTTTCGTAAGCGCGATCGCGCACGCTAAGAGCGAACGCAATGACAGGTTTTTGGATCATTTATTTCTTGGAATACTCTAATGATAAAATCCTTCTAGTAACGAATGATGGTTTAGGGTGGTCTAGGGTGTGTCAAAGCTTCCGACAGCAGATGTAGATAATAATGGTGCGTTACGCTGTCGCTAACACACCCTACAATTGAATTTAATTTCTACTTTATCAATACAAATTGTCTCTAATGGTCGGTGGAGATATGTAGCATGAGCAAACCTGATTTTAAAGGTATGAACCGTAAAGAATTACATGCTTATGTGCTGACACATCGGGAAGATAAGGAAGCTTTTCATGAGTATGTTGATAAATTACACGCAGAAGCTACTTGGATCGAAATGCCTCCTGTCGAATTACCGGAAGATTTGGACAATTACCTAGAATTTATCGAACGTGTGAGCAAAACGCGATCGCAGCAGCAGGATAATACTTAAAGACCTCTCCCAGACTTGAATTGCATTCAAGTCTGTCCCTCCCCTCGTAGGGGAGGGCACAGGTTTGAGCATTAGCGAAAACCAGGGAGAGGTCTTTATTTCGGAGTATCTTTTGTTGTAGAATTTGTTGGTGTGGGAGATGCATCGGGAAATAAATCTTTCCATAAGTCTCTACCATCTTTAACCCCGGATATTAAAGCCGCAAATATTGTTAATGTTGATAGAATCCCTATAATTCTCGCCCAAAGGGGAATTTTTTGGATTCGAGAAATCGAAAATTTACGCTTTAATCCCAACTTATTCAACCATTCTTGTACTGTTTGGGGACGCTTTTCTCCTTCCAATTCCATCCCGTGGATAATCGCATGGTTAACGCGATCGCTAATATCAGGATTATGCTCTTTTGGTGGCTTTAAGCCAATATTATTGTCTTTGCGATCGCAACTACTAACGGGTTTTTCTCCTGTTAACAACATATACAAAGTTGCTGCCAAGGAATACACGTCTGTCCAAGCACCTCGCTGTTGTTGACTTCTGGCTGTATTGAAGTACAATTCAATCGCAGTAAACCCATCTACCCGATTTCCGCGACTGGTGAGGGGACTATCAAAACCCCGTGCTAAGTCAAAGTCGATTAAAACAACTTGGTAAGTACCTTTTCGCAACATAATATTTTCGGGTTTGATGTCACGGTGCAAAAATCCCTGTTTGTGGACTTCAATTAGCGCTTGTCCAATTTGCTGAATGTAACCTAAAGCTTCTGGTTCCGGGATTTGACGACGGGATGCGAGAATATTTCCTAAGTTATCTCCATCGATATATTCCATCACCATACAATCTAATTGCTGGTGTTTAAAGTTTTCAATCACCCTGACAATATTCGGATGTTTGCATAATGCTAGTTTGCGCGACTCATCAGCAAAGCCTGATTCTAGGTAATTGCGATCGCGATCGCCAAGTTGATTAAGTATATCTGGATTTAAGGTTTTAATTACGACTTTTTTCCCGTTGCTATCTACCGCTAGGTAAGTAATCGCAACTCTTCCCCTTCCAAGTTCTTTTGTTATTTCATACTTATTATTGTGTAGCTTCTGTCCAATTACCCAAGCCATATGGTACTTTTTAAAAGTATAATTTTCAGTTAAATTTAAATATAATCGTCCACAATCAAGTTTATTTACTGCGTTTACGAATTTTTCGGTATTGATAGCAGTCAATTACAGCATCTCGCATGTAACTTCCTTTCGACTCTGCAACTAATAATTGCTCGTATATTTCCTGAGGAACTTGAAAATACTTGTAAGTTTTGCCATTACTAAAGACGACTTCAAGGGTTTTCAAGCCTTCATCATAACCTACAGCCTGAACCATGCTGGACTCTACTTGCTGTAGTTCCATAATATCCCTGAGTAATTGGACAAGTACCAGAAATTCTAGCGCTACAAAGTATTAGAGTTGACGCTGCGACACAAATCTGTACATGAAATTCAACATGCTTTTTGGTGGTGGGAAAATCCGGTTTCTCGGTTTGTTATGTTGATTGGAGATTTTCCCTAGAGAGAAACCCAATTTTCAGAGACTTTACGCTTTATGCGATAAGCAGAGCTTAATCCTAAAAGCATATCCCAACCCCAAACTTCTAAAACTACTCCGGTAACTTAGCAAACAACCTCTCAACCAAATCCTTTGCCTTATTATCTAAGCGATTCCAATCCACATCACCCCGTCCATCGATTAAACTAGTATCAACAGCAACTGCTTCATACCCCGATACGTAATCTCGAAAACAAACCTCATAGCATAACTCCCACAAATCAATGTTTACCTGCTGCTCTTGACGCTGTAAACACAGATGATATCCTGGATGGGGCATTGGTAGTTTTGCTAAGGTTCGCCGAATTTCATCTGCTTGCTCCAGTGTCGCAGTTTCCAGTTCCTCCACTAACCTTGTCACTGTTGCTTTGGTTTCGTCAGTTGTGCCAGGAGACCAAATTAACACGTCTTGGTAAGTTCCTTTCCAGGGTGATACGTCAAGCTGTTTGCGGATATTATCGATGACGCGGATAAATGCTGGTTGCATCAACATTTCTGCTTGATGCCATAGGTTCGAGTCAGTTATTTTCGGTGGCATGGGTACTTCTATGTTAATTTTGAAAGAAATTTACAAAAAATTACAAAGTATATTGATAAAAGACTGAGTTTTCGCCCAAATCTTTTATCAAAATAGCGGATTTTGCTGTGGAAAATCTGGAGATATTTATTACCACCTACTCGAATTGGGTGTTAACATGCTTGGAGGATATATGATTGGCAAGCTACTAGACTATCGTTATAAAGTTATCAGAGTTCTTGCCACGGGCGGTTTTGGTCAAACCTACATCGCGGAGGATACCAAACGTCCGGGCAATCCCATTTGCGTTGTCAAGCATCTCAAACCTGCTAGTAGCGATTCTAAGATATTTGATACTGCCAAGCGATTATTTCAAAGCGAAGCAGAAACCCTGGAATGTTTGGGTAATCATGACCAAATACCCAGACTTTTAGCTTATTTTGACGATAGTCTAGAATTTTATTTAGTACAAGAATTTATTGAAGGGCATACATTAAGCGAAGAACTGGTTTCTGGTGAAACTTGGACGGAACCGCAAGTTATTCAACTTTTAGATGAAATTCTTAATATTCTCGAATTTGTCCATCAGCAAGGGGTGATTCACCGAGATATTAAGCCAGATAATATTATTCGTCGTCACAGCGATCGCAAACTAGTTTTAGTCGATTTTGGAGCGGTGAAACAACTGCGTGCTGGGTCATATCCAGGTATCTATCCAGGTGTCTATCCAGGTATTTATCCAGGTACACGTAATGCACCCCCTCACCAATCGGCGACAGTCGCAATTGGCACCCCAGGATATATGCCTACGGAGCAAGGGCAGGGTAAACCGCGTCCGAATAGTGACATATATGCATTAGGAATCATTGCTATTCAGGCTTTGACTGGAATTGCGCCAATGGATTTGCAAGAAGACCATAATACAGGTGAAATTCTGTGGCAGCATTTAGCACCAGTGAATCAGCAATTAGCAACCGTATTAAACAAAATGGTGCGGTATCACTTTAAAGATAGATACCAGAATGCGACAGAAGCACTACGAGCATTGCGGACATTTATGCCTGCACAGATGTCTTCGGTGCAGGAGTATCCCAAAGTTTCCAGTAGCGCGATTGCACGAGTTTCATCTCCCCAGTCGCGGCAGAAAACGATCGCAGTCGCACCAGGAAACCCAGAACACCAAGCTGTTGTTGCCAGCGCAAAACCTGTACGTCGGGGTGCAACTGGTCCCGATTTGCTGCAAATATTGATTTTGATGTTACTTGCGGGAGGTGCTGCTTATTTTGCTCCTGGGGTTGTTAAGAATGTCCAAGGTGTTGCCGCAAATTGGACGAAGGGTAATAGTTTGGCAGCACAAACCTGTATGGCTGTGACTAGCGACACGGCAAATATTCGTTCGGAACCGACTGCGATTTCGACCGAGACGATTTTACAAACTGCTAGCGAGAAAACAGGGTTTGAGGTGACGGGAACGCGGACAAAGAAGGGCTGGATACAAGTTCGATTAGATACTGGTAAGGTGGCATGGGTTCACTCGGATGTGGTGGGTAATAATCAAGAGTGGATAACTTGCCTGCGCGATAAAGGTATGGCAATGCGAACAATAAATGATAGTAGTGTTATTGCTAACCGTCCTACACCGAAGCCAAAACCAAAGAGCAAAAATCCAATTGATTTTTTCACTTTTCCTGGTAATAACAGTGAAAATACTGAGGAAGGAAAAACTAGTAAGGTTCAACCCATACCAATTACTTCTGAAAAACCGAATACGGGCAATTCTCCAGCCGAAAATAGCCAAGTAGTTGAAAAAGCAAGGGAAAAGTATGAGTCTGGTGACTTGCAAGGTGCTTTAGATTTATTAAAATCTGTGCCTGCGAGTATTGAGGAAACTGGTAAAATGGTTTCCCAGTGGCAGCAGGATTGGTCTAAGGCTGAGGCTTTATTTAAAGATATTGATGAAGCTGTTGCTCAGGGGAATTGGGATAAGGTACAGTCTTATCGAAACAATCCTGACAAGTTACCAAATATTAAATATTGGCAAGATAAAATTAATCCTCTGGTTCAACAGGCTGCTGATAATATATCTAAACAAGCGGAAAATTTAACTAAGCAGCAAGTTCCCCAAACTGGTAAATCTCAGGTAGATCGATCTCAAAACATTGAGAAAAAGAAAAATCCCAAGCAAGCGGATAAGCAGGATAATTTTTTTAATCCCGACAGTTTATTTAATTTTGGTAATTCGGAAGCAACCGAAAGTCCCAAGCAAGAAGAGAATGGGCAGTAGGGAGTTAGGAGTTAGGAGTTAAGAATTAGGAGTTAAAAATATCTTAATTCTTAATGGTTGTTTTCCTTTTCCCCTTTCTCCTTTCCCTTACTTCTTGTCAGGGGCTATTTCCATCGTTTTTTGTGGTTGGGGAGTATTTGATTGTTTTGGTGGAGGAGTTAGATGAACCAAACCAGCGTCGAAGAAATAGACGCGATCGCAATATTCCCCACGACTTGCACAAACTGCCTCAATCGAGACATCACTAACATTACTCACATCTAACGATAGAGTATTTTGCTGCGAAGGGGAAATAGTCCGTGTTTCCGCTTGTCTGCCATCTAAATATACTCTCACCTCAACACCAGTGCTTTTGCTGTCGTTATCGCGCATTCCAAATCCCAAATTTAAGGTTTGAAAATTTGCCTGGGGACGATTATTGGGTTTAATTTTACAAGTCATTGCCGCCGAACGATAGCCGGGACCAAGATAAAACTTGCTCGAATACACAGCTCTGCCAATGGAAACATCCATATTTTCTTCGCGAACGCTACCAAGTCCACTGCTAACACATTTGGCTTTTAGTAAACTTGTGATTCGGGGTGGACGTTGAGCTTGGGTTATTATATTATTCTCACCCAAAATCGCCACACTAGAAAATGCCATACTACCTGCAATTAAAGAAGTAACAAACCGATTTTTCCGCATAAGACTCAAAAAGTAATATTAAGGCGATAGGTAAAAACAAGATAATCATACGTGATCGCACCTAATTTTCTGAATCTGATTCGAGATTAGTAGTCTGCCACACAAATTATTTCTTCCTCTTCTCTCTCCGAATTCGGGAAAGGTTAGGCTGGGTTCTATATTTCCCAGTCTAGACAATTTTTATTAAACAGAAGAAGCTAAAATTGACATCTGGAAGCGAAGGTAAAAATTAAAATGCTTGCTAACTACATTGACCAAGCTATGGAACTGGCAATTTACGAAATTATCGAAGAGGATAACAGCTATTGGGGAGAAGTGCCCGGTTTACAGGGAGTATGGGCACGTTATGAGACACTAGAAGGCTGTAGACGCGAACTAAGGGAAGCTTTGAGTGATTGGCTAGCACTCAGGTTGCGTTTAGGGTTGGAAATTCCCTCTGTAGGGGGTATCAACTTAAATGAAATTACTCAGCCTGTTTAAATAAATTTCTATAAAATGCCTAAATTAAATCCTGTCTCTTGGAATAGTTTGGTAAAACGTCTGCGTGAGTTGGGTTTTGATGGACCGTATGCTGGGGGAAAACATCCACAAATGCGACGGGATAATCTGACGGTAATTATTCCCAATCCCCACGAGGGTGATATTAGCGTTGGTTTATTGTCGCGGTTATTACGACAAGCTGGAGTTTCTCGTGAGGAATGGTTGGGAGATTAATTACATCTCCCATGTGTCTATTAGACATCGACCGAATTTAATTATGCGTTGCCTGAAACCCTTGTAGAGACGTATCACTGCTACGTCTCTACAATCATTTCGGAGATGTCTATTAATTAATTGTGGTGCGGAAACGAACAAAGCCAAATCTGCCACCGGGAAGAGTGCCCAAATTTACAACTACAGCACCATTATTGTTACTGCCATTACAAATGTTGGAATACTCCTGCAAAGGTGTAAGAGGACTCAAAAATCTACCTCCATCGGCTCCACTACCAGCATTATTAACAACAATGCTGTTATTAGCATAAGTAGTATTACTCGGTACTAAGTCGCAAAAGCGAATATTCCGAATATCTTCGTTACCTTCAGTAAAAAAGTAAATTGTATACTCCACATTATCCCCAGATTGTAAAGGTGTTTCCAGATTGGGCACACCTTGAAAGCGCTCCGGTTGGGGGAGCGCTTCGTCGTTATTATTGTTTTGGTCGGGAACAAAGGTATTAAAGTTGCCAGGAATTGGTTGACCGTTTCTACTTGCACCTGTAATTCGTTTAATTAAGCGAATGTTTGGAGTTTCTGATGCACCTAAACGAGCTGAACGGAAACCAAAGTCGATAGTAAGTAGGGATTGATTGGGTTGGGTTAGGTTTGCTGGGAGTGTTGTGTTGGTAGTGGGGTTGAAGTCATCACCAGGTTTAACTGCTTCCACTGTATAGTTCCCCAATGGTAGACCAGTAAACCCATAAATCCCATTTTCGTTGGTGGTAGTTCTGTTGATTTCTTGACCGTTCGCATTTCGCAAAATTAAGGTTGCATTCGGAATCCCAGATTCACCTTCATCTTGAACGCGGTTTGCATTGCGATCGTTAAATACGGTGTCACCAATTGCTCCAAAAGCTGGGGCACAAATACGTACTTGAGCTAAACCGATGGTTTCATCTTGTCTCGGTTCGCCAAATTCTTTACCTGGTTCGTAAAGGATTTGAATGCGGGTTACTGGAGCGGCAGGTGTAACGGAAACGTTGCCATCTGATCTACTTGGCAAGGAGTTTTCATTGATACCTACAGCAATATTTCCTGCGACACGAGTTGTTGTACCAAGGGAATTCAGTGTGACAGCAACAGGAGAATCACCATTGAATGCATTAACTGTCACCCTGTCTTGGAAAGTAAATCCTAAGTCGCGTTGACCATCTCTATCTACGTCTAGAAGTGTGAGGGGAGCGGGGAAAGTAACAGGGCGATCGAAGGTGATGGTGAGAGTCGCGCTGCCAGGTGAAGGATTTTTACCGATACCGATATGAAACCGGAGATTTGGTCCAGGTAAACCACCGTAGACATCGTTATCAATTCTGGTTCCATAGATTTCATTCCCAAATGGGACTAAGTTGTTTTCGAGAACTTGTCCGGGAATACTTTCGCTAAAACCTAATCTAACTCCCACTCCTCCAGCATTGAGATTCTGAGCCGAAATCGCTTCTCCACCGACTGCTGGTTGCCAATTAACGGTTGCTGGCACCGATCCCGCAGGACAGCTTGTTGGGGTTTGGGCAGCCACTTTTTGATTGGGAATGCTGCCAAATAAGGCGATGTGGCTGACTGCTAATGTTGATGCGAGAAACAAATATTGTGGTGGTTTTAATTTGTTTTGTAATCTTCGATTATTGGTTTTGTGAAGTTGTCGCGATGAGCGATGTAAGTTGTGATTAAACAACATTTGGTGTATTTGTATAAATAAAGGTTTCATTGGTGAATCCAAGCAGTGTAGATAAGTAGTTACGAGTGTTGTTAATGATTAACTGAAATAATAGGGAAAATTAGATTTTTTGCTTTTGTAATCAAGAGAATTCTAAATATTTAATTCAGAATTCAGAGATGGAAATTTTCAAGCGCGGAAGTAAATTCTACACTTGATTAATCAGCTTGAAAAGCTGGATTATTAGACATCAACCGAATTTTATGATGGGTTGCTTAGGAATGTGGATTAGATAAAGTGCAACTTTTGATTATGTAGATTGATGTTGGGTTACGCAAAGCCTCAAATGTTACTTGCTATAAGGCGCGTAGCGTGTCCGCAGGGTGCAAACTACCCTCTGGGTAGACACGGAGTGGTTTCTGTAAGTACGCTAAGAGCGAACTGGAACGGAAACCGACAAGAACTCCGGGTAATTGCTCCGCGAGTAGACGCGCAAGCCGCTTCTCTTTGAGTAGCAAGCTACGCCAGTCTCCTGCGACGCGAACTTTGCCACGGGGATAATCCCCGGTGGCAAGATTTGCGGGAAACCCGTCTACAGGGCTAGACTCACCATCAACTGACTTACCGACACCGCCGAGTGGACTCACCGCACGCAACTTCTCTCTGCAACGCAGTGACTCTTCAACCTACAAAATAAATCCTCGTTCCTTAAAACCCTCTTGAGAGACGCGCTATATTGCGTCTCTCATCTTTGAATTCTGGAGATGACTATTTATTAGTTGACTGTGACGCGGAAGCGTACAAACCCAAAATTGCCGCTAGGAACGTTGCCCAGATTGGCAACTACAGCACCGTTATTGTTACTGCCGTTACAAATATTGGCAAACGATTCCAAAGGTGCAAGGGGAGTTACATATCTACCAGTACTCGCACCGCTACCCGCACCATTAATACCAATACTGTTGTTAGCAAAGGTAGTTCCCCTGGGTACTAAGTCACAGAACTGGAGATTGTTGATGTTTTCGTTCCCCTGGGTCAGAAAATAAATCGTGTATTCGATTTCATCACGCGATCGCACGGGCACTTGGAGGTCGATAACTCCTGGGAAGCGTTCCGGTTGAGTCAGGTTATCATCGTTACTGTTGTTGGGATCGGGGATAAAGGTGTTAAAGCTGGTGCCAGCAATCGGTTGTCCGTTACGTCTAGCGTTGGTAATCCGCTTGATTATACGGATGTCTGGTGTTCCTGAGTCTCCCACAGGAGTTGTACGGAAACCAAAGTCAATGTTCAACAAAGCTTGGTTTGGTTGGGTGAGATTTGCCCCTAAGGTTGTATTTGTGGTTGGGGTAAAGTCATTGTTCGGTCTAAGTACCTCAACTGTATAATTGCCCAGGGACAAACCTGAGAAGCTGTAAATACCATTGCTATTTGTGGTGGTTCTAGAAACCTCCTCACCGCTAGAGTTTCGTAAAATTAAGGTGGTATTGGCAATACCTGGTTCCCCTTCTTCTTGTGTACCATTGCCATTACGATCGCTAAATACTGTATCTCCAATTGATGCGATCGCCGGAGGTGGGATACAAATACTAAATCTAGCTAAACCAACGGTTTCATCTTGTTGGGGTGTACCATATTCTTGTCCTGGCTCGTAAAGAAGTTGAATACGATTTAATTGACCGGGTATTGTCGCCGAAACGTTACCATCTGGTCGGTTGGGAAAGGAATTTTCGTTAATCCCCGCAGCTACGTTTCCTTCGACACGAGTTGTACTCCCTAATGACCTGAGGGTGACACCCACAGGGGCATTACCATTAAAGGCATTAACTGTCACCCTGTCTTGATAAATAAACCCAAAGTCACGTTCACCGTTACGATCAATGTCAAGGATAGTCAGGGGAGATGCTAGAATTACAGGTCTAGAAAAGTTGACGTTTAGAGTTGCATTTCCCGGTGAGGGGGTTTTTTCTAG
Source organism: Calothrix sp. CSU_2_0 (assembly GCA_012034595.1). Classification (GTDB taxonomy): domain Bacteria; phylum Cyanobacteriota; class Cyanobacteriia; order Cyanobacteriales; family Nostocaceae; genus Brunnivagina. The sequence continues at coordinate 12,747 of JAAUPE010000045.1, forward strand.
ACCGATATTAAAACGGAGGTTTGGTCCTGGTAAACCTCCGTAAACATCGTTATCAATTCGAGTTTCCACGTTATCAATAACTCGTCCAGGAATGCTTTCTGTGAAGCTAAAATTTATGCCAACTCCGCCAACATTTAAGGTTTGAGCGGTAATTGCGGCTGCACCTGTGGCTGGTGTCCAATTGACAGTTGCTGGACTCGTACCAACTGGACAAAAACCTTGATTTTGAGCAACTATTTTTTGTTTAGAAATACTCCCAAATAACGCTATTTGCGTTGCTGCTAGTATTATTATCAAAAAATAATATCGTAGGGATTTACAGACTTTTTGCCATTTACGATGTTTCCCTGGGGAATCACGCAAAACGCGATCGCTACTTCGAGAGGGAATATCTCTGGCTCTGGGAGGTTGACGTAATAAATTACGTAAACCCCTAATTAGCATGATTATTTGTTTAAATAATGCTTTCATTTCAACCTCCCAAGACACCCCCCACTGACATTTATCTCAGTGGTGGATTATTTACTGATTGACACTTTCAAGAACACACTTTTTAACTTTGAGGTTATTTACCTCCGACGAGGACGCGATCGCTGCGGTTGTGCCCGATTACGTCGTTGTTCGATTTGTAAATCGTCTTCTTGTTCTTCGATGATGATGTCTACACCGCGAATATCTTTGAAGATGATTTCGGCACGGCGATCGCGTGCATAATCTGTAATATCTGTACTTCCAGGAACCTTTCGCTGCGATTCTCCTAAAGAACGAATTGTCATCCGTTCCGGGGCTACACCTTTACGCAATAAGTAGTTTCTCGTTGCTAATGCCCGTCTTCTACCTAATGCCAAGTTATATGCGTCGCTGGCTCTGGGGTCAGTATGTCCAATGATTTCAATGACAATCACGGGATATTGCTGCAAAACCTCGGCTATACGGTCTAATACCTGGGCACTCCCTGGACTCACAAATGATTTATCTAAGGCAAAGTGGATATTCCTTGGTACGCGAATCTTTAACGGTGGTGGTGGTATTACTTTCGGTGGTTCCGGTGGTTTTGGCGGTGGTGGTGGTACGGGTCGCGATGTACATTGGGGTGGAACCACTGGTTGGGGTCGGGAGTTGGGTGTCAGGTTGGGGAAAGTTCCTAGTTCGCCTATTACCGCAGCTACCGCAGGTTCGGAGGTTCCGTATCGGGGATCGGTGGCGATCGCACTGATGGCATCCCCTAATTGCACATTGCTAATCTGGGTACTAAAGTTACCACTAGCATCAGTTGATACCGTAGTTAGTGGCAGGTTGAGCGCTCCATAACCCAAGTCATATACTGAATCTTTACCCCGTTGGTAATCGCTTAATTTATAAATTGTCACTTCGGAACCTGGGTCAGCTTTACCCTGGACGGTGACTCCCGTACCTAATGGGGAAAATGCTCTGGTTGTAAATTCAGGTGCGTTAATTGCCCCATTCCCCGTGTCCAGACGACGGTTGCTGGAATCCCGTTTCGGATTAGCTCCATCACCTCTTTGAAAGTCAATCACATCGAGGTTGCGCTGACTAATTAAGTCGATGCTCAACCCTTCTAATACCGCAAATCTGTTATTGCGAATAATATTTTTGACGGCTGAACTACTGCTTCCTACGTCATTGCGGGGGAAGGAACTGACACTGACTCCTGGACCAGTTTGGTTGTCGATTTGGTTGCCGATAACTTGATGGTTACTACCCATCAAGTAGACTGCTGCCCGTCGTAACCTTCTGCCGTTGTAGGTAATTTTGTTATTTTCTAAGGTGACGTTACCATCAGGTTTAAATAAATACACCCCGGCTCCGTCGTTAGCACAAATTAAATTACCTGTAATTTGTGAGTTGGTGACAATTCCCTCAATTCTTAAGGCATCGGGCATTCCCGCTAAACCGTTACCAACGATGATATTTTGTGTCACCAGGGTATTTTCACCCCGCACGGAGGTAATAATTGCGCTGCCATCGTGATAATAAATACGGTTGCGGCGAATCGTTGTCCCTTGGGAATTGAAGACATACACCCCAAAAGCTGAAGTTTCTGTGGGTATTTTTTCATTCTCTGTCAACCCCAACCAGTTATCCTCAATCGTCACATTCTTCGGGGGAACGTCCCGCTCGCGAAATGGTAAGTTATTACTGGGTGGTTTTTGCTTGCGAATATCCGGTGGGGGAAATTGATGCGCGACAACTATATCCCCAGGTGGGGTAGTTAAAGTTACAGGTTTGGGAACACCATCATAAATTAATAAGTTACCCAATTGCTGCTTGACGGGACTGGCATTAAAACCATAAATGCTCAATCCACGCACTGTAATTCCATCGTCAACAATCGTTAAACCCCGAAATATTTCCGTATTTGCTGCGGTTGTAATCGCGACAATGGGGATAGGAATGGCAATTTCTGCCGTTGCCGATTTGGTGCGATCGTAACCAGGTTGGGTTGTCCCATCTATGGTTAAATTTGCACTTGCCAAATCCGGTAAGATTTTTTGCAGTTGAATGGTGGTTGCACCAGTTGGCAAATTAAATTCAATCCGCGAACCACTCCCAGTTGCTGGTTGGACTTGGGCTTTTTCCGCAGCACTAAGTTGTTCGAGTTTGAGGGTTCCATTTACCAGTTCCACCGCTTCCCGCAGAGTTAACTGGTTATCTGCCTGCACATTCCCATCTTGGTTGCTATTGACCACTACCCGCAAAGTTGGGGGAGGAGTGGGAATTGCGGGGACAGGATTTGGTTGTTGTACGAGTTTCCTCGGATTGGTTTTTTCGCTTGCCGATACTTGGCTAACGGCAACGCTAGTAGGCAAAAGATAAAAGCTACAAGCTAGTAAGCTCAGGGTTAGAGGAGAGGCAAAAATCGAGATTGGAAGAAACTTTTCCCCTTTTCCCTTTTTCCTTTCCCCTGTTTTTCTCCTCAGACACCATAAATTAATCAATCTGGACATCAATCTTTACTCCTCTCCTCTACACCTTGAACATTTGCCTGTGGTTTGGCATGTTGCTGTTTCAAAAGATTGATGAGTTGCTGTTGCGACTGCTGGGGTTGAATTATCAACTGGGGTAATTTTTCCTCTGGTTTGGGTTGATTTTCCAGTTGGTTATTTTCCGTTAGAGTTGCGGGGGCAACAGTACTACTTGAATTCACGCCATTAGTGTTATTTCCATTTTCAGCTTGAATTCTCCGCAACCTATTCATCAATTGATTTTGCGATCGCCCTAAAGCGGGTACTTTGTACAATCGCAGCCACTCTCGCGGTGTTGGAGATGTAACTGTATCGACAGTTGGAGCAGTTTGTTGAGTGTCCTGATTGCCAAATTGCCCGATTTGAGTGTTACTTGCTGGTGATAGTTGTGGCTGATTCTGGCTGCTGGATTCCGTAGCTTGATTTTGCCCTGGTGGAATTTGACTTTGGGGAATTTGGTTTTGTGGTGGTTGAGTTTGTCCCGGTTGCTGAAACTCAATACTAGGAGTCGGTTGAGACTCACTACTCGGATTCGTTGGGAACGGATTTTCTGGTGGTGTCTGAGGCACTATTCCCGAAACTGGCTGAACAACAGACTCTTGTTGTTGTTTGGGTACTGGCTTCTGCAATCCGAATCCACCCAAAAGTTCGTTCAACTTCAAACTGATGTTCAAATAGAAACCACCATCGGAGCGATATCCAGAGAAATCGCGATCGCCATTCACATCCACGCTGCCAAAACTGTAACCTGCTGCAACTCGTAAATCTGGTGTCAAGTAGTAGCCACTTTCGACTGCCACACCGTACTCCGTATAGCCATTCCCAATGTTTGAATCTTGACCAATCCAACGACCTTCCACGGCTAAGTCATTTCGGTATCCCAGTCGATAAGTTGCCCTTAACTGAGCTAGTTTTGCCGTGCCGTCAAACCTGTCGCCATCGGAGAAGGTTATACCGTTACGCAGGGCAAATTTACCAAAAAATTCCCAGTTCCAGCTTGGTGCGTAAATACCCTCAGCCGAGAATGTATGACCTGTTACCGTCGAACCAATCAGTTGGGCTTCGGGAATTGAGTCAAAGTTCTGTCGCCATTCGTATTTGAGTAACCCATTGAACTTATCGTTGGTCGGGTCACGATATGCTAAACCAATCTTCAGACTTGAAGTATCCCCCAGTTCTTGGAAGCGAACTCCGGAGCTATTGCCAATACTCGATGAAGTCGGTAAAAATACGTTCGCCTCACCTGCTTGTTGATAGCGAACTAACGCCGTCAAAGCCGGACTAATCTTACCTGCTGCTGCCGCCGATATGACTAGATTGTTATTTTCACTACCATCACGGTATTCAAATCGGGTACTTGCTTGGAAATTGGGGTTATCTGTATATTCCAATCCCAGACTGTAAACAGAACCGGAGAATAATCCCAGGGAAGAAGCTGTTTGTCCGACAGCATAATATTGCTCAAACTGGGGTCCTGCGGCTGTAGCATTGAACATGTTTTTGAAGACATATTCATAACCAAGATTGAGACGTAATCCCGGTGCGATCGCCCATTTGTTATTTAGTCCGACTGCCCCTTGTCCCTGGAGTCCGTTGTATGCCGAAAGTACGGAATATCGCCCTGTAATTGCGGTATTCTCGGATAATTTACTGTCTAGTAGGGTATCAAATGTGGTAATTGAATTACCTCTTATTAATTCACTACTATCAAAGAATTGATGTGCGAGTCGGAATGTCACCCCCGGATAAGCTTTCCAATCGAGTCCTAATGTTGTTCTATTAGGATAGAGGGGGTCACTATCACCGAGATTCAATTCATTCTGTGCCTGGAACAATAAAGACTCTCCCAAGGGCACTTTCAACCGCGATACTAACTGTTGAGCATCACCATCAAAGCGATCGCTTACCCTATCTTCACGCGAACGGTTGACGTATTCGGCGCTGACTTCTGGACTCAACCGACCCCTGCCCAAACGCTGCAACAGTCCGACGCGGAAAGTTTGCAATTCATTACTAACCGCTTCTCCTGGACGCGATAGGGGTTGGGGATTGAATAAATCGAAGAAGTCAACTACCCGTCCTGGGGCTGTGCCATAATTCTCTTCAAAATCATAAGCAGCACGGAAAGTAGTGGTTTCTGTCAACCGAGCCAACAGCGATGCCCCGTAACGAGTTTGTCCTGGTGAGAAACTCGAAGTTGCATTATTAACAAAATTCGGCTCAACTCCCCGATAGTAACCCTCAGCCGCAACGCGATCGCCCAAGTTGCCACTGGCTTCGATCCGATAGGCATTCCCGTCAACGCTATTTCCCGTTAACAAGTCGCTATTGGAGCGGGCAAATTCCCCCACAATTTTGCCTGCACTACCAAAGGAAACCAAAAAATCAGCCCCATATAGCTGAAAATCGTTGTCTCCTTGGTCTTCCCGCAGGTAACTTCCCCCCAAAAATGATTTTTTATCGATGTCGTTGGAGAAGTTATACTGCAATCGTCCTGCGTACAGATTGGAATCCCTACCACCTTCATTTTGATAGGAGACGACAACACGCCGTACTAAGGTTGCTCCAAATGGATTCAAATCGGTTGCTAAAATGGGACGACGGAATAATAACGTACCCCTGTCGTAATCAATCTCATAATCCTGACCGCGATACAACGGCTGCCGTTCGATCACCGTACCCGGACGATTAATTTCCTCCGCTTCCACGTAAACTGTTTCACTTCCCGGAACTAGTAAACGCTGCGACAAAAAGTAATTTCCACTCGTTCCATTCGGTACAAACGTATCCCGTTGAAAACCCTCAATGTTGTTCGCATACATCCCCGTAATTTGCAATGCTCCAAAGTTGTAATTCAACTTCAAGCCGTGTAACTGCCGGGTAGTCGCCGTATACAACTGGGAACTCCGAGAAAATTCCTCGGTGTTATAGTCGCCCCACATCAAATAATCGGGTTCCGCACCAGGTATGGAGGGAGTTCGCTCAAACCGAGCATAAACGCTATCGATCGATGGGGTAGTCGGTGTCATTGTCGAACTATCGCCGTAGACAGGATACTGTTGTTCGCAAAACTGAATGCTGCCAAACAAGCGGTTTCTGCCTTCGCAATCCTGGTTAAGTGGGCGATAACTATTAAAAGCACCCGTAAATAACCATTCCCCGACTCTTCCTGTGGCAAATACCGACGCTTTGAAATCTACACCCGTACCATCATCAATAGTTCGCGGATTTAGAAAATCGCCAAAACTTCCCCAATAATCGGTTCCCTTTTGACCAATCCGCAAATTGATAATACCCGTTGCCAACGAAGGACGTAAAAACGTCACAAATTCAACTTGGGTGTAAGCTTCTAACGGTGAATCCGTCAGCTTTTCCAAAATTGAAGTATCGGTTTGCTGGGGAAACGGTTCGTCAGCACGGGGACCAACTATTCTAGGGTCAAGCTGAGTGGTATTTGGGGAGACAGAATTAGACCTTTTTACCCGCAGTTTGTCAACTGCTGCCCTGACTCGTACCTGTTGTGGTTTGATGTCAGCTTGCAAGGTGGCGATAAATTCCCCGTCGCGAGCTATAACTTGAAACCCTTGCTGGTCGCGGCTTTGGTCTGCCCCAACAAATTTACCTGCGCTTGTGGTCAAGGTGACGATGACATCACCGAGAATTGGTTGACCTTTTTCGTCAGTCAGCGTTCCCCGTAATTTCACAGTCGATCGCCCGTCTGCCTGCGCTCTCGGGTCTGCGGCTGGGGCTATGTCTAATTTGACTTTTTGCCCTTGAATCCCCGACGGTAGGGCTGGTGAAGATGGTGCTGGTTCTGTTCCCTGCCCAACTTGGGGTGTGGGAGAATTTGTTGGTGAATTGACAGAACTTTCCGGGTTCGTAATATTTGGCGAAGAAGAAGGAATTATGGGAGAGGTTGAAGGTGATGGAGAATTTGTAGTAGTTCCACCAGTTCCGCTCTGCCCTGCTGGAGTTGTTCCAGATTCTGCCTCTGCAACCATAAATGAAGACAAAGACTCGTGTTCGCCTAAACTTGCTTCTTGTGCTGCGACTGTGAGCGTTGCAGCTTGGGCTGTAGACGAAGAAAGTCTTTTTGTGCTTAACTTTGTGTCCAAGAACGAAGGAAGTGCGATCGCAAAAAATGCTGATAATAAACCTGCGTTGCTCTTGACTAAAATCTTCCAGCACAAAATCGAAGATGTTTGCTTCTCCAATGTGACAGAGTGTGGGGTGTCTCCCCTTTGACATTTGTTGATGTCTGACCGCAATTTAGAAATGCTTACTCCCAAATTTTTTGTTTTCATCGCTTATCCTCTGAAAACGCAGGGGTGACCCCAAAATTAACTCTTGCCATACTTCCCGGAGCTAATTGCACCATCCGAGATTGGCTATTACGTTCGATAAAGTATCTATTCGGTGCTAGTGCGTAACCGGGTAGACTTGTTAAATCGAGCGCTGCTGAACGATAACCCGAAACAACGTTCGCCAATGAAAAGAGTCCATTGGCATCAGTCATAATCCGGTTGCCATCGTCCATATAAATGACTGCATTCGGCACTCCAGGTTCGTTTCGCTGTTGTTCGCCATCAAAGTTCTTATCAACGAATACTCGCCCAACTAAGGTTCCACAATCTGATACAATCCCACCGCGAATCCGCAATGAGTGACTAGCTTGGTTACTTGTGAGATTTCCCGCTCGTGCTTGCGCTAAGTTTCTCCCAGTACCACGCACCGCATCCGGTGTTACTTCTACTGCATAGGAAACATTTAATGTTTGATTTGGTTGCAGTTCTTCTGGCGTACTGATTGTTACAGTGCGGTTATCACCACTACTCAAGGCTAGTTGTACTGTCCGGTCCCCAATATTACCGCGAATTGACCGACGGGCAAATAATAATCCCAAAGGCAGCCGATCGGTTACAGTCAGGTTCCTCGCTGAAATCCTTCCCGTATTTCTAATCGCCAGTCGATAGATGACCGTATCTCCTGGTTCGGCTGCTGCTCTGTCTCCTGTTTTGATGATTTCCAGCGCGGCTTGTCCTGCTCTTAAAGTTACAGAATTAGACTCGACAACCCGTCCTCCTGGTCTTTCTGGTATGTTTTCCGCACCTACACGAGCAGTATTTCGGATTTCTGTTTGAGCGATACCAGGTAATACTTTATGAGTAAAAATACTTAAAGCAAAAATGGTAAAAAAGAGGCTTCTGTGCCTCAGCCATGATTTTATAGATGTCATTGGTAGGCATCAACTGATAACAGAGGTTTCTTTTAAGATTAGGTTTTTAATTTAGGCTTTAATTCAAGCTTTAAATTTAGGTAACCTAATCATGACTATGATTTTTCTGACTCCGATCCTCAAAAATAAGGTTAGAGTAGATGAAAAATATGCAACCTAGAGTGATAAATTTGCATTTTCCTGGCGATCGCCTATAAATTTTTTTGTGATTAGAGCATATTATCAAACATGGCTATCCGTCCTCACAATACGGGTTAATTTTGTTATGGTGAATTTCTGCCATTCTTTATTTAAATTTCTTGGCAACCCCTCTTTAGGGAGATAACTTTGCAAGTGTTAGTATGACCAGCCGAATCAAAAATCGACAATCTTCAAGAATTAAGCTAATCAATTAACTCAATCCATCGCTTCGCAAGAGTTGCTTTGTTACAGTCAGCGCGGGAAGTTAACGCTAATAAGCTGTATGAATATAAGTTTCTTGCTCTGCAGCAATCAAACAGCCTGCTGTTGTGTTTGTGTGAGGATACTGAACTCTAACTGAGCGATTGTCTGAAAGAGCAGACTAAATTTCAGGTTTTTATGTTCCCGGTAAAAAAAAACATATTTACGCAATACTGCGATCGCGAATGTTAATGATTTTTGGCAATACAGAAGTATTTCTGCTAATAATTCCGATCGACAAATCTTGAAAATTTTTTAGAGAACACTTAAGTAATATTACCCAGAAATTGACTATAAGCAATCAGGGTAGCGAAAAAAAAATCAGTATTTTTTCTTATCTTCGTACATACGGGTTTCTCAGTATACAAATTTTCCCAAAATATAAAAAGTTATAGTTATTTTTTTTACTAACCCGTATTAATGTTTACGTAATCAGTGATTGATTATTTTTTGAAATTTGCGAATAGGTACTTTGAGTAAATCTCTAAAGACAATCTCAATCTAACTATTTCCGAAAATTATAAAAATTACAGATTCAAGTTATTTTTTGGGTGGACTTTAATTAAAACAATGTGAAGTAGTTTAAGTTACATAACTTGAAATCATCTTCGCCAGAAAAGACTTTCTAACTAACAGATATAAATAAAACAAATAATACAATGATGCCTACAAATAACATTTTTTTGGGGAATCTATACCTTAAAGATAATTAATGAAGTGTTTAAGTACAGACGCATCTACTTGATACTTCTCTGCCGATAACTTGCTACTTACTTTTATCCACTTGCGCGTCTACCCGCAGGGTAGGGGAGGAGATACTTAGTTCACAGTATATCATGGGACAAAATTGCATAAAAAAATACACTACGAAGTAGCAGTACGCTTTAAATTCAAAAAGCGTACCACTAACAGCATTGGACTCCCCAGTAATTATTTAATATACATCGTCGTATTCGTGAGATTCGACTCGTCGGGTAGAGTCTACACGTGGGGGTAAAAACTCTGCACGACGGGTAGTAGGAGCAAGGGGAGGGGTAGGACCAGTATAAGGATGAATAACTTGAACGGTGCGAACCGGACGCTGTTTTTGAGAAAACAAAGCCGATACCCCGGCAAAAACAATACCTCCACCAACAGTCAAAGCAATCCCACCAACAGCCCAAACAATTCCCGATGACCACCAGGGAGATTGGGATTGCTGTAACTGGGCACGTTGATTATTTTGGCTTTGTAATGCCTGAGCTTGAAACTGGTTGTTAAGATTTACTAACTGGTTCTGAAAATCTTGATTTTGCTTTCGTAATCCCTCGTTCTCGCGTTGGAGATTTTCCAACTGCATTTTGCCACGTTCTAAATCCAAACGCAACTGGTCGTTAGGAACGTTAGGAACAGACGGATTCGGCAGTATGGGTTGTCCGGGGTAGCCGTACAGCTGACCTTGTTGCGGCATTACTTGCGGTGCAACAATAGGTGTTTGGATTTGCGGAGCAACCGCAGTGAAGCCAGTTTGGGCAGGATTAACTGTCCCTTTGAGTAATACAAGAGCTGCGAGTCCAGCTACTGCAACTCCACCAATAAATGCCATACTTTCACTCATCGCCTTCGCCCCTAGTTTGCGATGGAACTATATTCTTTAGTAACTGATACTCTCTCACACTCATGAAACTTATACCTTAATTGACTTCACATAATAACCAAATCCTAATACACGGTGTCGATAATTGACGAGCCGCTTGATACACGCATTATATATTCAAGACGATATCTGTTAAATTGTCTACCAAGGAGGGTCAAGAAATGTTACTCTTAACACTTTATCCAAATTACCTTCCGGACAATATAACAATATATAGGATAGTTTATTTAAATTATGGATTGAACCATGGGCTTGCTGATGGTTAGGGGTGATTTTATTCGGTATTTCCGCTCTAGGATAGCGCTAAATTGAGGCTTTGGCAAAATTCTCCAATTGAACTCAAGCCCTGCTGTGGGGTTCCTTCTGCCAAGCGTTTGACGATCGCACTACCAACGATTACCGCATCTGCACCCCAATCTTTGATTTGTTTGGCTTGTTCGGCTTGGGAAATTCCGAATCCGACTCCGATGGGTTTGTCAGTGATTTTTCGTATTTGTTCGAGCAAACTTGATACTCGTGTTTCGATTTTTGTTCTGATTCCTGTAACACCTGTGACGCTAACTAGGTAAATAAACCCTTGGGAAGCGCGAGCGATCGCTTCGATGCGTTCGGGAGAACTGGTGGGGGCAACGAGCAAAATTAAATCAATTCCGATTGCTGCGGCAGGTTCGAGCAAGTTAGCGGATTCTTCAAGCGGTAAATCGGGTACTACCAAACCTGCAACTCCTGCTTTTTTGATTGAAGAGAGAAAGTTATCGATCCCGCGATTTAATATTGGGTTGTAGTAAGTAAAAAGAATTATCGGTGCTTGTAAATCTGGAGTTGTTGCTACGAGCATTTCTAACACAGCATCGAGGTTTGTCCCTTTTTGCAAAGCGCGAGTCGCTGCGGCTTGAATAACGGGACCATCTGCTAGGGGATCGGAATAAGGTACGCCCAACTCAATCATGCTAGCACCACTGCGGTCTAAGACTCGCAAAGCTTCGGCTGTGGTATGTAAATCGGGGTCGCCAGCAGTGATAAAAGGGATAAAGGCACATTGCTGATGTTGTGCCAAATTTTGAAAGCGATCGGAGATAACGGTCATGGGGATGGGGCATTGAGAATGGGGGATTGGGCATTGGTTAGTAACTAACGACCAATAAATAACTAATTTACCTGAGATTGCTTATCCTGTTCAATCTCGGCTTGAATTCGTTCTAATTCTTCAGGTGTAAGTTCTTCCAATCGCTTGGTGAAATATGCATCTTCATAGCGATCGCGTTGTTCGTGGTAGGTCATTTTATTATTTACCGCACGGAAAAGATAGGTCAGTAACCAACCGACCAAACCAGCGATTAATAAGGCTTGAGTCCAGATACCAGCAGATTGACTATCTAAGCCGACTTGCTGGAATATCACATAAACCAAGCCCCCGGCAATAAAAACGCCTAAAACGATGCCAAGAGCGTCAATACGTCGCATTTTATTGATGACCTACCACTAAGTAAAGTTAAGCTGGAATTGTTCGCCGTTTGGGTCGAAAATTGAGGATGGGAGACAAAACTAATAGACCGGGGAAGAGGAAAAAGACAAAAAAGTACATCAGCAATCGTTCGATGGAGCCAGCTGTATACCAGCGTAGCTTCAAGTAAAACACTAAAATCACTGGCATTACTAGGAGATAAGCTCCAGCCAAAACCAAATAAAGCAGGGGTACAATCATTGTTCTATCAGTCTTTCTGTGAATGCTGTTGCAGAAATCAAGCAGATTTTTTGGAACCTACTTTATAATAACCTACTTCCTAATTCCTACTCTTTAAGTTCTTTGCTCAGTCTTTTTTGGCAAATTGTTGGACAAATTACATAATTGATGTTCAAATATATAAGGCGGTAAATACTGCCTCCCAAAGTCAAATTGGGGGTGTGGCGGAATGGTAGACGCTACGGACTTAGAAAACTGAGCCTTGATTGAGAAATCTTTCAAGTGGAAGCTCTCAAATTCAGGGAAACCTAAATCTGGATATTTACATGTTGTGAATATCAGGTATGGCAATCCTGAGCCAAGCCAAAAATTTTAGATTGTAAGTTTTAGATTTGTGGTTAATGTGTAATCCAAATTTTAAAATTCAAAATCGAAAATTAAGGAAGGTGCAGAGACTCGACGGGAGCTACCCTAACGTGAAGTCGAGGGTAAAGGGAGAGTCCAATCCTTAAAACCTTTAGGGAATTTTTCTAGGGCAGTAGTGAAAGCTACGAAAGGATGAAAATCCGTTGACCTTAACAGTCGTGAGGGTTCGAGTCCCTCCACCCCCATTAAATTAATATTTAGTGCCTATTTGTGTTAGGTATATGGTTAGCAAAATATGCTAACCTTTTTTGTTTTTTATTTTTTATTTTTTGAACTAAGTAATTTCCCTAATAATTTCAACGAACTTACATAGAAAATTGCTTAATTATCAATTTTCTGTGAAAATAATACTGATTTTTGAAAGAGAAGATTGATACTCTTGCCTGTGAAGGTTAAGCTGTTACAACGTAAACAGCTAACTGATTGGTCTTGAGAATTACAATGACCGTTAACAGCTTATCAAATAGTCAGGGCGATCGGCATCTTTTAAAATCGAAGGATAAACGCCTAAAATTACAGAACACGCAAGAACAGTTGTACAGCTTTTTACTGAGAATTGTCAAAAGCTGGCAACCAGATGAAGTTTTGCGGGTATTTAAGCGGTCTTTTTTTGATTGCTTAAGTTTGGAAGCGAGTAAATCTTCGCTAGGAATATATATTGTTTTGCTAGAGCATAGTGAAGAGGAGTTTCGTCATACAATCAAACGCTGTTGTTATATCTTAATTAATAATTGGGAAAGCACTCGAAGACACAAATATATTCGAGATTTGGTCGAATTATTTGCTAATTTTAAATTAAAAACCAATCCACATACTCCTTCCAAGTTGAGGTTGGCAAAAACTTGGTTAGATAACTTTACTAGAAGTACGGATTTTGAAGAACTCAAATTATTTGCTTACCGCAATGAGGAAGTAAAAGGACATTGGGTAAATCGTTATAGTTCGTATTTGTTGTTTGCTCAATCTTTGAATGAAAATAATTCTCAGGAACAGAAAGAAGCTGCCAGAAAACTCTCTAGAGTTTTAAAGGATAAGTTCAAGTTTGAACTAGCGATGTATATTGCGCGATCGCAATTAGATTTTAGTAGTTCTTCGAGCGTTGCCCGTCACCGAAATCCAAGCAGTTTAGGGGATAATGTGATTAGGCTGATTAAGGCAATAGTTGTGAAGAAGGGGGCTTTTAGTTACGCGAATATAGCGAATATATTTTTACAACAAACTCAGAATGAGTTATTTCATGATTTTAAAAACAGTTTATTAAAATACTTAATTTTCTCGGTGCAACAGCAGGAGTTTACCAATATATTACAGCAGCAGTTATCGGAAAAATTGAATTTATGGAAAGCTGAATATAATGATAGGGTGATTAGCAAGGAGATATTATTGCGAGTTTGCAACCGAACGATTGACTTTTTGACCACAGAAAATGGTCGCGAACCATCGAATTTATTTGTGATGCTATTATCCCAAGGACATCCACTAACCTTGGTCATTGTGTTGCTAAAAATTATTTTGATTTCTAATCATTCTCGCAGCCATTTAGAAATGAGAATAGCTAATCTAATTAGTTATTATGACCAGTATTTAGAAAGCGAATGTACGTGGTTTATTCATTTTATTGAGATTTTTAATATTACTTTTGCGATTTATGCAGAGAATGTTGAATATAACTTAATTAAAATGAAAGAGGATAATAAAGATAATATAGAGCTACATCTTAATTATAATTTAGATGATTATCGGGTTTTTTCCCAGCTAAAGACGAGTAAAGAGGTTTAAAAACTGTTTATTTAAAAAACTATCTAAATATTAAAAACGTTCGTCAAGCCAAGCAAGTCCCGCGCCAGCAGTTTCCGCAATAATACTGACTAAGCGGTATAATACTGTGGCGCTAATAATTAATGCCGATGGGAAGTGACTTTGTAATAGTGCGATCGCAGTTGCTTCAAAGACTCCCAAACCACCGGGAGCTCCTGGAATAACAAAACCCAACAACCAAGCAAAACTAAAAGCTCCCAGCAGCAAAGGGATTTGTCCTAACTGCAATGGTGCCAGGGCAAATAAGGTGAGGATAAAACCTGTACCTCGTAAAATTAAAAAAGCAAGTTCTCCCAATAATGGTGTTAGGGGGTAGCGTTCTAAAGTTAAAGAATTGGTTGCAGAATTATCTTGATTTTCAGTTTTTTAAACTTTAATTTTTGAACAACTTTTAATATTGGGTTCAAAAAGCGGGGATGAAAAAGACAAAGTACTACGATTAATGCAAGTACTTGGAGAATTAGCAGATTAATATCATTTTTTAACGTCGTAAATTGACTGCCAAGTAAAACAATAATAATCAAAGCCGCAGCTGCCATTAATATAGGTTCGAGGACAATACTAAGAGTCGCAGTCATCGTGGGAATCTGTGCTTCTTTAGCTGCCATAATGCGTCCGTAATGATGCCAGACATTTCCCGGTAAGTATTTGGCAACATTGGTTTTGAGATAAACTTGGATGAAATGACTTGTGGTTACAGGTTGGTTTAATTCTCTCAAAATCCAAGTCCATACCCAACCTGCCCAGGTATGTGCTAGTAAAGTCATGCCAGTTGCGATCGCAAGAATAGACCATCCAGCAGCATCAATGCGGATAGCTGACACTTCTAACCAGTTATCTTTTAAAGTTTTTGTGACAAAAAATAGCGTTCCTCCTAATATTAGCCAGCGCAGTATCCGCTTAAACATGATGGTATTTGTATAGGTTAATTTTATAGGTTGAACTTTTGACTATAGCGCTTTTTGTTTGGATGCAATATAAATCAGGGCAAACAACCGTTTGCCCCTACAGTATTCTCAATTACCAAATGTATTTCACTCAACTGAGAACCGCTATATACACCTGTAATGATGGTGTAAACTCGTCAAAATATCTAAAAATATCTAAAATTCATTATTTTAGTCTATACCTATTGTTAGAAATTTAGTCTATTTAAACAAACATTGACCGAATTTAATTATACAACTCCTGGAATGAATCGGGGATATTAGTCTTTTTCAATGATTTCAAGCTGTTATATCCCTCTTCAGTTAGATAAAAGTTATTTTTGCCTACCTAGATAAATGTTACTTTTGCTAGAGGAAAATACCCGTTTAGTCTCTCTAATATTGGTAATTGTTCCGCAGTGATTGCAGATGCAATAAATATTGAAAAAAATATGAAATTCAGTTAACTGAAAGGAAAGCTATTTCATTCGGTTAAAGTTGTGCTGCAAACAATAACTGTCAGCCAAGTAAAAAGTAAAAAGATAAAGGTCAGGCTGAAAATAATGTCAAAAATCAATCGGGTAATGTGGTAGAAAATGTTCGTCGTGTCGCTAATGATAGCGATAAGTTAGGTAATAATATTCAGAATCAGGCTGAGTCTGTAAAAGACAAATTGGGAGAAGAAACTGAGAGTTTTGCTGATAGTACTAAGCAGGGTTTAAGAAATATCAAGAATAATGCCAAAGATGCTGGTGATTATGCAGGTGAAGTAGGCGATCGCACTGTGGGAAATCCTCTGGAAGGTATTAAGGAAGATGCGAGAAATGCTGCTGAATCTGTGAAGCGGACTTTGAGAGATGCTAATGAAAATTCTAGTAAGAGTGCTTACGATACTGGACGTTATAATGAGCGTAGGTAATTCTGGTAATATTTCAATTTTGCCGCAATATTTCCAAATTAATTAATTCAAAGAAAGGTGAACTTTTGAATATGGAAAGAAGGGCGAACAACCGTTCGCCCCTACATTTTTTCATTGGGTTTTTGGTTATTTATTTGCTATTTTGCTGATGCCAAGTTTGGAGGGAAACTCTTTGAATTTCTCGCCAAGATATTTGATTTTTTCTCGCTAATTTGGCACAGTCTTCATATTCTGGCTGAATATTAGTAATTTTTTTGTTTGTATTTTCACCTTGCCATGCAATTTTAACTTTCACTGTTCCAAATTCGGTTTCTACGGTTTGAATTTCACGTTTTAAAGTTGTTCTTTCCTGAATTGATGCGCGTATTCCTAAAGTTGTAGTTTCACGAAATAAAATTTCTTGAATACGATCGCAATTTTCTAAGTTGCAAATTACTGTGAGCAAAATTCCCGGACGGGATTTTTTCATGCCGATGGCTTGAGTAAATACATCCAATGCACCAACATCAAAAAGTACATCGTATAGAAACCCGATTGCTTGGGGATTTAAATCATCAATCTGAGTTTCCAAAACAGAGATTTTTTCGAGATAAGGGCTATGTTGATTTGATTGGCTCAAGTCTGATTTATTTGGGTCTAAAATTGAACCCAACCAAGCCTGTAAAATATTTGGCATAGTTAAATTCAAATTTCCCGCACCTAACCCAATTTGTTTAATCGTCATTGCTGGTGGAGAACCGAATTGCTGGGCAAGGGTAGTTGCGATCGCGGCACCTGTTGGTGTCACTAATTCTTTATCGATACCGTTACTATAAACCGGACAACCACGCATTTCCCACAGCTTCAACACAGCCGGAACCGGAACAGCCATTAAACCATGAGCAGCACGTACTGTTCCTCCACCCGTTGGTAATGGTGAACAATACAGTAAAGGCAAATCTTGTTCGTTGCTGCTAATATCCAACCAATCTAAGCACAAACAAGTGCCGACAATATCGACTATGGCATCCACCGCACCCACTTCATGAAAATGTACTTTTTCCGGCGCTATGCCGTGAACCGCACCCTCTGCGACTGCTAATTGTCGAAATACAGCCAAACTCCATTTTTCTGCCCTGACTGGCAAATTTGCCCGCAAAATCATCGCTTCAATTTCTGGCAAATGTCTCCCATGATTGTGTTCGCGATCGCCTTTTGGCGAGTGCTTTGCACCATCGTGTTTATGTTTATGTTTATGCCGATCGTCATCGTCATGATGATGGTGTTCAATCAAATCTACATGTAACTTCGTCGCTTCCTGCCCATTACGATGTACTAACTCCATTCTTAAGCGGTATTCATTCGCAATTCCTAAAGCATTTAATTTGCTTGTCAAATACTCAACCGGGACACCGAGACTGACCAAAGCACCCAGACACATATCGCCAGAAATACCCGTTGGACATTGGAGATAAACGATTTTACTCATGATATTTGTCAATCGGTAGTGGTTAGTGGTTAATTGTTAGTGATTAGTGGTTAGTGGTTAATGCAAGTTTCTTTGTATCGGAAGCATTTACCTTAACGATTAGCCATTAACCCTAAACCATTTTTAAAAATTTATGGCAAAAATATTTTCAATCCATCCTGAAAATCCGCAAACTCGCAGAATAGAAGAAATACAAACAGAACTGCGTCAAGGTGCAGTTATGCTTTACCCTACCGATACAGTTTATGCGATCGGTTGTGATCTTAATGCCAAATCGGCGATTGAACGAGTGCGAAAAATCAAGCAGCTAGCAAATGATAAACCACTGACATTTTTGTGTTCCTCACTTTCGGATATAGCAACTTATGCGTATGTTAGTGATAATGCTTACCGAACGATGAAACGCCTAATTCCGGGACCATATACGTTTTTGCTGCCTGCAACTAAATTAGTCCCGAAACTTGTGCAAAGCCCCAAACGCAAAACCACTGGTATTAGAGTACCAAATCATAAACTTTGTTTGGTACTGTTGGAAGCCTTGGGAAATCCGATTATCTCAACTTCAGCCCATTTACCACCTGATGAAGATAGCGAAGTTGATGCTGGATATGACACAGGAATTACACAAGCTGAATTATTCGACCGATTGGATGATTTGGTCGATGTAATTGTTGATACTGGCAAGGAACCAACTACTGAAGTTTCTACCATCCTCGATTTAACTGGGGATGAGGCTATTCTTGTGCGTCAGGGAATTGGGGATTTTGGATTTTAGATTTTGGATTTTGCGAAAAGTTGCGTGCGGAGAGAACTTGCGTGCGGGGGTTCCCCCCGTTGAGCAAACTTTTCAAGACAGATTTTGGATTTTAGATTTTGGATTGTTTACTTGAGAAAAACACTAATTTAATATCCGATCCAATATCCCGATCCAATATCTGAAATTTTCAGACTGTCACAGCAAAAGCCAAAAACCCACATCCTAAATTGAATCCCTAAAATCCCTATGCGGATTGTTTTTTTAGCTACAAAAGCAAAAAACGCGATCGCACCACTTTTAAAAGTGTCATATTCCCGTGGCTGCAAATAGCCACTTGCTAAAACTGTCCGAAGGCTCGGTTTATAAGGCTTTGAGCTAATTAGTGATAATAACTGACATGCTTGTGCCAGTCATAATGTAGTGCGTATGAACAAAGCGACACAGAGAGATACCCGTAACTTTTTTAGATTCCTTACAGTCATAAATGTAAGCGGTGCTTGAGACGAGTTGCGAAGAACGAATTAAAATTCTCCGACACTCCCCCAGTACGCTTGCACTCCTTGTTTCGGTGCGATCTCCCCCAGGAAAAAAAATTATGAAAGCTAATCTCTCTGCGACTACCAACTGCTACGCTTCCGCTCCAGAATTTTCTAATCCCATCTCCACTACAAATAATTCTGCTACAAATAGTTTTACTAATAATTCTGCAATAAATAATTCCGATACAGATAGTAACGCTTTAGGCGATTTACTTTACCAGGAATTGCAGCCACAAGTTAAAGCTTCCCCTACCTGCATTAAAGCTGTTGCCGATCGCATTGCTAAAGAAGTCGAACGTATTTGCGATAAAAGCTCACGCATTCAAACTTCTGGGGAAATCAATTCTTGGTTGCTAACACTGGCACGCCACCGCATCCAAAAATGTCTGCGTTATTACCAACTTGGCTCTCGTCGAGGACGTGTCGAACTGCATAGTAGCTTAGGTGCTATGGTATACCGCCATATTACTGCTCCCAATACCCAACTGGGTTTTGATGGACGTTATAATTTGATTGAAGATTTTCTCCAAGCATTCTATATAGAGGCTATTAAAGCTTTCCGCCGCGAAACCGAATTACCGGAAGATTATTCACCACGGACTCAGCTACAACTTGCTGAATACATGGCATTTACCGAGCAATACGCAAAGCGCCGGATTAATTTACCTGGTGGTTGTAACCAACAACTAATTATTCTCCGTGCCCAAAGCTACAGCCGCCGCCAACCCCAAGAAACCACCGTTGATTTTGAAGCAGCTTTAGAATCTGCCCGTGGTGAAGATGGAGAAGCTTACCAACGCAATTCCACCGTACAACAATTGCGATCGCAAATGGTGGCACAAGCAAGTTCTGATGTGGCTGAAGATTCGGAACGCGATCGGGTTGTGGCTGAGTTGATTGAGTACCTGGAAGCGCAAGGACAGCACGATTGTGTTAGCTACCTTACCCTCAAACTCCAAGACTTACCAGCACCGGAAATCGACCAAATCCTGGGTTTAACCACTCGTCAGCGCGATTATCTCCAACAACGGTTTAAATACCATGTGGAAAAGTTTGCCCGTACCCACAACTGGCAATTGGTACATCAATGGTTAGGTGCAGGTTTGGAGCAAAAACTAGGCTTATCCTCGCAGCAGTGGGAAAACTTTGTTAACCAACTCAACGAACAGGAGCGTCAAATTTTACTTCTCAAATCAGCGCAGCAAAGCGACCAAGTTATTGCTAAAACTGTGAAATGTACCCCCAAACAACTCCAAAAACGTTGGACTCAGCTTTTGGAAATGGCATGGTCAATTCGTAATGGTCACGCTGAAGCACAAATGGGTTAAGTTTTAATTGTATATTCTTAATTAAATTAGGCATAATACCTATTGTTTCCAGGTTTATACAAGTTACGTAAATCCCTATTATCGAAATTTCACCCGCTATTTTATTAAACCAAATGCTTAGTTTTCATTTCCCAAATTATCTTACTCGTCTTCCCCATTTATATATGTTTTTACGCAAGTAAATGTTTATCTAATTTGGGGAAATGAGAGGTGGGAAATACTCAAGTAAGGTAGATTAGGTTAAGGTGAATTATAAAATATTTCAAGTCTGGTATTAAAAGTGAACAAGTACGCGATCGCAATTCTATTAAATATCAAACTATAGAAACCCAGTTCTCACAAAACTGGGTTTTTAGTAGGGAATGACATTCTAAATATTCTTAAATTTTCTGTTTAATAATTTCTGCTAATAATCCAGAATTAACCATATTTAAATTCAAAGTATAATCAATATAATTAAATGTTTCTTCTAAAGGTTTTAAAGTCTTTTTCCAACCGGAACCATCTGTAATCCAAATAAGTTGATGCTTTTGCGCTGATATGAAATCAAAAAGATATCTATATTCTCCTGCGGTTGATTTAAGTTTCGAGCCAGCACCACTATAAAAATTTACTTCGATTAAATAAAGAGTCCCTTGATTATTAATCGCAAAATCAAATATCCTACTTGATTTATCAACTTTAACTACTATTCCCCAATCTCTAAAGATTTTATCCGCATTAACTTGTTTAATATATGAAAAATTATTCTGACTACAAATGTGAGAAACTATTTCTTCTGTAATAGTCTCCATAGAAGTACCACCGCGATTTTTGCGACCATTCGTATCTAATCCAACTTCAATACCTAAAACATAGTCAGGTATACTTTTAATAGTTCTGTTAGCAAATAAATCTAACACACCTGTTTCTTTGACAAATTCAACCGCTTCGTCAATTTCCTGTGGACTCAAAGACTTAGCCTGTTTAGGAAAATTATAAGTTTTGTACTGAAAATCACCATCCAAAGAACCTGTCAAAATCTGAAAATTACAAGTTCTACAAGCAATTAAAATAGGAATTACACTCAATATTTCCGGATAAGCAGTAAGCAAATTTTTTAACTCTTGCTCAGGATTATTTTTACCAATTACAGTATTTAAAATATTTAAGCTAACTTCAATTTTTTGGAAATTAATTAGAACTTTTTGCCAATTAATAAAATAAGTCCAAGGCATAATTGAATCAGTCAGAGAATCTTTCAAGTAAGAAAACACTTCCTCGGAACTAGAGCAATTAATCAAATCCTTGAAAATCGGGTTGAACTTCATAATTACTTATACTAGTTTCATTAATAATTCATTATTAGAAGTTCATTAATTTCTCCACGTTTGGAAGAATTACTATTTATTGAGCGAGAAGCCTTGATTCTTTCAATTCTATATTTACTATAAATATCATCAAAAAAATTATCATTTTGGTCTTGATTTTTTGGGTCTGAATTACTTAGCATTAATTTTACACCACTAGAATCAAGGTCTTTAAATAAACTGTTTAACTTCAACTGTTCAGTATCACTGAAATGATTTTCTGAGTAAGAAGTAAAATTAGAAGTTTTACTAATAGGTCTATAAGGAGGGTCAAAATAAGTAAACGTAGATGAGCCTGAAAATTGTTTACTAAGTTCAAAATCTCCTAACTGAATCACTGCCTTTTTTAAAGCTTCGGAAACAGCATACAAGTTTTCTTGATTGCAAATTTTTGGGTTCTTATATCTACCGACTGGTACATTAAAATAGCCTTTAGAATTTACTCTGAATAATCCATTGTAACAAGTACGATTTAAAAAGATAGTTTGTGCAGTTCTTTCTATCCAAGCGAAAGAATAATTATGAATATCTATTTCCTGTTTTCGCGAATTAAAGTTAGTTCTAATTTTATAAAAATATTGTACCTGTTCATGCAAAGAAAGAGAAAAATATTCAGTTTGAATTCTAGATAATTCTTCTATTAGGTCTTCTACATTTTGTTGGATAGTTTTGTATGCTATTATTAGTTCTGGATTAATATCAAATAAATAAAACTCCTGAATTTGCTGATAGTTGGAAGCTAAGTAGAAAAAAACTGCTCCTCCTCCTATGAAAGGTTCTACATACCGGTTAATTGACCCATCAGCTAAACCTTGTGGGAAGTAATAGCTCATTTGCTCCAGAAGTTGACTTTTTCCCCCAGCCCATTTCAAAAATGGCTTGGGTTTGGGTAACGACGATGTTAATAATGATGGCAGCAACTTGTTTCGCTCCTTCGGCAGTAGTGACTTGTTTTTTTCTACTACCTTCATTGTTCTATCACCATTATAGTTGCTTTGTACTACTGAAGACATACTTTACAATAAATTGATAAAAGCTGTTGTATCTTATACCAATTAATTAAAAAATACAAAGTTATTTACAGTGCCATTTTCATAACCAGATTTCTTAAATTGGCTGTCTATAATTAAGTCAAAAACATTTAGTTTAAGTAGATAATTTATATTAACTATCCTAAAATCAGCATTTACTAATTCTTTGCACCACCGACCCGCTTGGAGAATGGACGCAGTAAAATCTGTTTAGGAAATTAAATTAACATTTATATATAAAGACAGTTTAACTTCTAAATTAAGCTAAAAAATTGAATTGTACTGATGAACAGGCGAACAATATTTTATATTAAATTAGAAAATTTTGGTTCCTGTAGATTACAATTAAAGATACAAATTACATCAATTCAAACGTATACCATATTACAAGGCTATATAGATTCAAATGTTTGACGGATTTTGGGATAACGTTTTTCGCTACCCTCGTTACTTTATTTCAACTCTTTTGGGCGTGTTCTTAAGTACGTTTGCACCCCTGGCTCCTTTACTTAAACGTCCAGTGACTCTAATTGCTATTATTAGTCTGTTGATTAGCGGTTTTATCTTTGTCACATTTACCTTGCGGGCAATGTTGGGTTTAAGCGCTGTATAGTGCATTAAGGTAAATCCCAAGTGCTAAGTACGAGCAAAACAGAAGCAAGAACTCAATTTTTTCTAGATTGCTCGGTTTTATTAGCACAATTTTGTGTAATATAACCTCTCTTGAGGAGGCTTAATTTTTATGGCTAATAATCGCCGTGTTTCCCGCGTTGCTGAATTAATTAGACGCGAAGTCAGCCAAATGCTGCTGAGTGATATCAAAGACGATCGCGTCGGAGCTGGAATGGTCAGTGTTACTGATGTTGATGTTTCTGGCGATTTGCAACACGCTAAAATTTACGTTTCAATTTACGGTACAGACGAAGCTAAAGCTGAAACAATGGCAGGTTTAAAGTCTGCCACTGGTTATGTCCGCAGAGAGATTGGTTCTAGGGTTCGTCTACGTCGTACTCCAGAAGTCATCTTTATCGAAGACCTTTCGATTGAACGCGGCACAAAGGTATTATCGCTGTTGAATCAACTTAACATTAGCGATGACGACGGTGATGAGCTAGCGGAAAATTCAGAAAATTCACATTCCTAAGTAACTTGGCTAACAAACTAATTCAAACCATTTGATAAATCAATGACAGACGCAGTGCGATCGCGTCTGTTTGAATTTCAATATATCTAACTCTAAGTTTCCAGGTATTCATCTATCTCGATACTGCTAGGAAAGCAGACAGTGAATATTAATGCTGTACCGTTAAATCGATAACTGTTTTCTGCCAAAGCATCAGTTATTCTCATAAAAGAAACGAAAGTTCACAATAATACATCACTTACTTTACATGTAATCTATGATTGTGGATGGGCAAAAATTGTCAGCTTTTAGACAATGGTTCCAGCAATATCACTCAGGTATAAATACTAGCAAAAACACTGAATAAAAGCCCTTGAACAACCAATTGACAACGGTTAAACAGGATTAACTTGGATGTATCTACTTTTCATCAATGACACTTATTTTGACTAAGTGTAACCCTGTTAATTGATGACCAAAACGCAAATGCCAGGATTGAGATCGCAAATGAAATAATTAATCTTTTGTTTAAGATACTCTTAAGATAAGTTAAAATAAAGCCAGGACTGTTGTATAGTCGCCGTTGTGGTTTGCGGTGATTTATACATTATCCATCATGGAATTACTGCCTGTGCTATCTTAAGGAAGAGCTAATTAAAATTGAAGTAAGCTGTCCTGCGTAAATTATTAACAACTCAACTAAATCTGCAACCAACAAGGCTCTTCTGTTGTAATTTTGAGTCTCTAGCATTCTCCATTTAGGACGGATGCTACATTGCATTTGTAGCACCGGAGAATCAATATCTAACTGTAAGTGTGTAAAGTTTTTGACTCCGATACCCCGTTCGGCAAGCGACAAGAATAAGAATGTCAGAAGTTATTGATTTTTTTCACATTTCTTTAGATAATTTGAGAATGTGTAGCGCCAAAATGGAAATAGTTCAGTATAGCAAACTACAAAACTCAAGCAACGAGTTTATTATTGCCGTGTTAATTCCAGTCAAAATTTTGGGAACACTATTTACGTGTAATCGTGAGTAAATACCATGAGTGTCAATACGGTGCCTTCTATCAACTACTATTCCCTCGGCGTGATTCAAGACGAAGCGCGTCGGCTTGTGCAGAAGGGGGTTGTAAGCAGACAACAGCCAATCTATACTCTGTGCCAGTATATTCCTGCTAGAGAGTGGGTTTGTGTGGAGTGCGAACTTGAAAAATGTGACTTTTTGCTGCGCGATCGCATTGCCGACCTAATTGGTCGTGAACAATGGGACAAT
Organism: Calothrix sp. CSU_2_0; assembly: GCA_012034595.1. Taxonomy (GTDB): domain Bacteria; phylum Cyanobacteriota; class Cyanobacteriia; order Cyanobacteriales; family Nostocaceae; genus Brunnivagina. Next base: position 37,692 of record JAAUPE010000045.1, read on the forward strand.
GACTGATCCCGACTCAATTCGGTTTTGGGTTGGGTGATTTAGGGAGCAGCCATAGATTCGACAGCAGTAAGGTTTTATAACCATAAAGCAAAGAAAATCTTGATAAAACAATCAGCATTTACCCCATCCAAAATAAAAAAGCATCTACCTAAATTTAGATTTAGTCATCTGTTAAGCAAAAATATTCGAGTTTGAATTGTCAAGATTTGAAAATCGAATATTCTAGCTGACAAGCTGTATCTTGAAAGGTAGTTAACATTTCATTTGTGCATGTTTAAACTTTTGCGTTACTTAGGGCAATTGGCTTCTGGTTTTTATCCTAAATATTGATCGGAAATTGCTTTTGTCTTTTGGATGCCTCTTAAGAGTTTACTATGTGTAATCGCCATGTGTAATTGCCAGCTAACTTTCAGTAAACTGATGTGTATGTGTTTACGTTGCACATAATCTTAATAACTCAGGGCTAAAGCCTTTAGATATTTCTACAACATCTGTGTTTACTTTTTGAGACTTATTTTTATATTGCGATTTTTCATCTGCCATCGGCACTACTTTATTCTTACAAAATATTACATTTGCTTTTCTAGGCAAAATCCTCGATCGGTCGCAATCAAAAACAAATATCTCAGGAGTCTAGTACAGGTTGCTGTAACGCAATAACTATTTCATTTTATTCGCTTGAGTCATTTTAATACTTTAGGAGCAGTTAAAATCGGCAACTGCTCTTTTTTTTGTAAATTGAGATGTTAAGAATTGCAAATTAATCAATTTCAAAAAACAACGCGACAGATAGATATTTGTAGAGACGTAGCAGTGCTACGTCTCTACCGTTGGATTTGTTGCAATCATTATTTGAATTGGTATTACAAATTGTTAAATTATTGTTTTAAATTTCGTCCACTTTGAAAACTAGAGCTTTCAAGGTAGACATGCTTTGACAATTTGCGTGAGTCCCAACCCAATATCCTAAACCATCCGAAACCATCCGAAACCATCCTAAAATTGTTCTAAATACTGATTGACATCCTCAATAATGCGGGTAAGTTCGGCTTCTGTGGTCAGCTTAATGGTTGCATCACGCACTGTCAGCAGAACTTTTGCTGCGAAAGGTGTTGCCCAGATATTCGGGTTGCAAAAAATCTCTAAAAAGACTTCCCCTGTATATCTGTATTCTGTTGGACGTTGGGGAGTTGGTTTAGTACCTACTTTTGCGGCAGCAATTGATTTGAGATTAGTCACTAATTCCTCAAGTGTGGTTTTGAGTTCCCGTGCAGCGTCGGGGGAAAAGCTAAAAGAAACGGAACCTTCGATTAAGTTTAATCTTAAATGCGTTGATGACATAGGTTTTTCGTAAGGATTCTAGTTTCTGGGATTTACTCATATTACCGAAAGGTGGTGGACTCCTGCGTACATACAAAAGTTTATTTTGCAGGAAGGATGAGCGAGTTGACGGGAATATGAGCGGGGCAAAACTAAATATTTACATTTTTAACAAGTTCTTGAATAAGTTGGGGACTATTAGCTTTTATTTACATCTTTAGAGATAATTCTACAGATATATAAATAGTATTTTTTTGAAAATTAATGAAAAATAAAGTCATTTATTTGCAAGCAAGAAAAGCTACTTTTGGTTGAGTTCTGCTAATTATTTAATCAAAATTAATCGCAATAAAAACTAAGTTTAAATCTCACTTAGAGATATCTATAATCCTTTATCATCAGGGAGTTTAAACATTTTCTTGGTCATAAAAGCTCTACAGTATAAGTAGAATTCTGGAAATAGAAAATACTAGATGCTTTATGATAATCGTGCAACTGTTAGAAAAGTTCTAATTATTACCCTATTACTAAATATATTTGTGCTAATTTTAAAAGCCGTTGTCGGAAATTTGACTGGTTCTCTCAGCTTGCTTGCTGATGCTTTACATAGTGTTACTGATAGCGCAAATAATATTTTGGGATTGATTGCTAGTCGTTTTTCTTCACCTGTACCCGATCGAGAACATCCTTACGGACACCAAAAATTTGAAGCGGTGGGTGCTTTGGGGATTGCAGCTTTTTTGGGGATTGCTTGTTTTGAAATTCTTCAAGGTGCGATTGAGAGGATTCTTTATGGTGGGAAAACGGTAAAGATTTCTCCTCCGGAGTTGTGGATATTGTTGGTGGTTTTGGGTGTGAATATTTTTGTGGCTTTTTACGACGTCGTGAGGGGAAGCGTGTAGGTAGCGCAATTTTGGTTGCGGATGCTACCCACACAATGAGCGATATTTGGGTAACGATGACGGTAATTGCTGGTTTGATTGGTGTGTGGTTGGGGTATCAATGGTTTGACATAGTGTTAGCTTTTCCCGTTGCTCTGATGGTATTTCGTAGCGGATGGTCGGTGTTGAAAGATAATTTACCTTGGTTGGTTGATGAAATCGCGATCGCACCGGAAACTATTCACGCGATCGCAGTTTCGGTTCCTGGGGTGGTCAATTGTCACAATATAGCTTCCCGTGGTGTTGTGGGACGACAAGTTTTTATCGAAATGCATCTGATTGTTGATAGTGGTGATGTTGAAACTGCTCACCACATTACCGAAGAAGTTGAAAAACTCTTGGAACAACGATTTAATCCTGCGAGAATTTTGATTCACGTCGAACCTCCTAGCTATCAATCCAATCAAATTAGTTATTGACAGACTTCGGCAAAAATCCATCGGGTGCGTCACAAAGATGGAAATTATCGCTATGTATTGGATCGGGGAGTGGTACAAAGGGACAGGGCAGGAAAAGTTATCCGTTGGATTGGGAGTACGACAGATATTACCGCAGAAAAAACCGCGATCGCAGAACAAAAGCGGGTAGAAGAAGCGTTGCGCTATAGCGAAGCTAAATTTCGACGGCTGTTTGAGTCGAATGTCATTGGTATTTTTTTTGGCGACATTCACGGTCATATTTTTGAGGCAAATGATATTTTTCTCGATATGGTGGGGTACAGTCGTGCTGATTTGGAAGCGGGGATGTTGCATTGGGATAAGATGACACCACCCGAATATGCCGCACAGACTCAAGAAAGAAATCAACACCTACAATTAATGGGTGTGAGTGAGCCAGTTGAAAAAGAATATTTTCGTAAGGATGGAACCCGTATTCCGATTCTGCTAGCGATTGCTACAGTTGAAGGATACAAAGACAAAGATGACTTTTATAGTGCTTGTTTTATCGTTGATTTAACCCGACAAAAACAAACCGAAGCCGCATTGCGTGAAAGTGAACAATGCTATCGTTATTTATCGGAAGCGCTGCCGCAATTGTTTGGATTTGTGATTCGGAAGGGAAATGTGAGTATTTCAACCAAAACTGGCAAGAATTCACCGGACAAACGATTGAGGAGGGACTTGGTTCGGGATGGCAGCAAATTGTTCATCCTGAAGATCGCGATCGCGCCATGCAGCTTTGGCAGGAAGCATTAGAAGCAACCAAACCATACGAAGTTGAATTGCGTTATCGTTCCCGTGATAACAGCTATCAATGGTTTCTAGCACGTGCTTTACCAATGGTTAACGAGCAAGAAAAAATTTGGAAATGGTTCGGTACGAGTACGAATATTAACGAACATAAGCGTCTTGAAGCCGAACGTACCCGTCTTTTAGAACTGGAAAAATTAGCCCGTGCGGAAGCCGAAGCCGCAAACCTCGCGAAAGATGATTTTGTGGCAATGGTATCCCACGATTTGCGATCGCCTTTGAATGCGATTATTGGCTGGTCAAAACTACTCAGAAGCCGTCAGCTTGATGAAACTGCAATTCATCGCGCTCTTGAAACCATTGAACGTAATGCCAAGTCTCAGGCAAAGCTCCTTGAAGATTTACTCGATATCTCGCGGATTCTGCGGGGAAAATTAGCACTTGATGTACTTCCAGTCAATCTTTGCACCATTATTACCACCGCAGTCGAAACAGCTTACCCTGCTGCTAAAACTAAGAATATCCACTTGATTACCAGACTCAATGATTTTTTTGTACCGATTTCCGGCGATCCAAATCGATTGCAGCAAGTATTGAGCAATTTACTTTCCAATGCGATTAAATTTACTCCAGAAAAAGGCAGTATTCAAGTCTTTTTGTCAATAAAAAGAATTCCAGAAAATACTTCTTTAAAAAACTATGCCTGTATTGCCGTCACTGATACGGGGATCGGCATCAAACCCGAATTTTTGCCGCGAATTTTTGAACGCTACCAACAAGCAGATAGCAGTTACCGCAATCAAGGTTTAGGATTGGGACTTGCGATCGCACGTCACATCACAGAATTACATGGTGGAACCATTTCCGTTACTAGTCCAGGTGAAGAACTTGGAAGTACTTTTACAATTCAATTACCGTTAGAGGAATAGTATTAAAACTCATAATCAACAATAATTTGCTGAGTTGGTAGCAATTGTCATAATCTAACTGTATTGTCTTGAGTGTGGGTTCATTGCCGATAGAGATGTGGCAAGTGGACTTGTGATTAGGAATAGAGGAATAGAACTAACTAGTACGACGGGACACGTCGGAATCCAAAACGCCTATGCAGACGGTTTGCCGGGGATTGAGATACCTCAGTCTAGGTCAAAGTCGAAAACCCGCAAGGGAACAACTAGGAAATCTAAGAAGTGATTCTTAGAAGCCCCGTACCTTTCGGTCGGGGTCATGTCACCAGCAATAACTAGCAAATCCATTCACACAATAATAAATATTCAGTAAAAATTCCGAAGTAAAAAAGCTTTACATTTTCTTACAATTCATTCAGTCTCACGGTTACACACATAATTACTAAGTCCAAAGACTCGATTTATAGAAGGCATTAATACCATTTTCTTGATAGTTATGGTTACTCTGTTTGCCTGAATATTTCGAGATAATTTGGACTTTTTGCTATTTTGGGATTGGGGATTGGGCAATGGTGAATATAAATTAATGACTTTTATCGGAGTTTCCCATATCTGTGCAAATACTCTCAGCTCCAATTCTCTATACTCTATGCCCCATGCCCCATCCCCTATCTCATATTCTGCTTTTTCTCGGCTTTGGTGTCACGGTTTGCAACTGCTGCCATTTCTGCATCCATAAGGGTGCGTCCTGTAGCTGCTAAATAAACATCATCTAGGCTAGGACGGGATTGGGCAATCCCAAACATTGGTAAACCCGCGTTATTTAAAGCTTGCTGAATGGTAATTAAAGTGTCATTTTGCGGTGTGACAACTAAGTTGAGTGAGTTACCTTGAGCGCTATTAATTATTACTTCTTGCACAAATTTCAAGGATTTCAATAAATCTTTCGCTTTTTCGGCTTCTTCTGGTGGGGAAAATTCGCGAATTCTGAGTGTAACGCGATCGCCCCCAACTCTATCCTTTAATTGGGATGGTGTACCTGCGGCAATAACTACACCACGGTCAATTATGGCAACGCGATCGGCGAGTGCGTCAACTTCTTCTAAATAATGGCTGGTAATTAATACTGTGGTTCCAGCTTCGCGTAATTTTCGCAAAAATTCCCAAACTACAAACCGGCTCTCAATATCAAGCCCTACAGTCGGTTCGTCGAGAACTAATACATCTGGTGCGTGGAGTAATCCCGCAGCTAAATCTAAACGCTTGCGTATCCCACCTGAATAAGTTCCGGTTTTTTTATCAGCATATTCCTGCAATCCCAGTAATTCGATTACTGTGTTAATGCGTTGCTTTGTCACCGCAGCAGGTAAATGATATAGCGCTGCCTGTAGTTGCAGCATTTCTCGACCTGTAAGTATTTTATCTAAGGCTACTTCCTGCGCCACATAACCCAAGCGTTGTCTTGCTGCTTTCGGATTTTCGACTACAGAAATACCTGATACTTCAACTTTACCTGCGTCGGGTGTAGTTAGAGTACACAAAGCACGCAAAGTAGTTGTTTTTCCTGCTCCATTGGGACCAAGTAAACCAAAAATTTCTCCTGGTTCTATCTGAAAAGACACATCCTTGACAGCTTCAACCGTCCCATAGCGCTTTTTTAGATTTTGAATCGAAACTGCGGCAGCCATGACAACGTAATCCTAACTATACAAATCTAAACACAGACTACTTTTATCTTAGCGGTGATGTCTCAAGAGCGATCGCGCTTTTTCGATAATTGGGGATTGAGTAATTTGGCTTTTTCAATAATGTATTCGTCTGTCCTAGAAACATCAGACTCTATTGTATAAATTAATATATGAAAACTATCAAATTACTGAGGTAGCCCTTGATAGATCGAAGCCGTCTCCGGGCTTATATGTCCCTAATTCGGGAACTGCTGCGTTGTCCGAGTGGAGATGAGTTGGCTCTCCTGCAAACAAATTTGGAATTAGTAGATACAAATTTAATCCAGTTGATGGAACAGGTAGCAACTAGAGCAATGGAAAAGGGTGCGATCGCCACAGCAGATTTTTTGCGTGATTTGACAGGACAACTTAAGGAAATACTCTCACCTACCGAGATTGAGTATTCTCCGGATGGGGAAATATTTTCGGCACATCTGGAAGTGATTGAGGCATTGTTGAATTGTCCGAGCGGTGCGGAGACAGAGATATTACGTGCCAATCAAGAATTTATCGATGCTGGTTTTATCCTGTCTTTGCAGCGATTTGCGAAGATGCTGGTTGATATTGGTGAAGATCGGGCTGCTGAGTTTTTGCAAAGTATTGCGGAACCTTTGACTCAGGCTTTAAGTGGTGATTCTACTGTTGCTATGCCGACGAGTTACTTAGATTTACTTGGTGATATTTTGCGGGTAGTTACCAGTAATGGTGGTAATACGAAAGCTTTATATCTTTTGCTTGAAGCTAATGTAGAAAAGCTAGATATTAGTTTTGCTGAGGCTTTAGAGGATTGGGCGACAAGTACTCTAGCCGTGGTGAAGCCGGGGATTGCTCATAGTATCGCCGCAGATATTGTTAAATTTGCAACTTTAATCCAAGATTTTCCTGGTGGAGAAAAAGCAGATAATTTGGAGATTGCGATCGCAGGTTATGAAATTGGGCTTAGAGCATATCGACGCGATCGGTTTCCCCAACAATGGGCAGATGTTCAAAATCGTCTCGGCAATGTTTACTTAAATCGCATCATTGGCGAAAAAGCGACAAATATTGAAGTTGCAATTGAATGTCACAAGGCAGCATTAGAAATCTTTGAGCGCGATCTATTTCCTCAAGAATGGGGTGCTACTCAATATTATCTGGGTACTGCTTACCAAAACCGCATTTACGGTAACAAGAGGGAAAACTCGCAAATATCTTCAGAGTGTTTTCAAGCTGCATCAGAGATTTCAGAAGAAGAAAATAATCCCGATCTGGATTGAATCATACCAATTCAAATAATGATTGCAACACATCCAACGGTAGAGACTTAGCAGTGCTACGTCTCTACAAATATCTATCTGTCGCGTTGTTTTTTCAAATTGGTATCAGGTTGTGGAGATTTTCTGTTTCGATGTCGCAACGGTTTTTTTACAGCTTGGATTAATCAGGTTTTGGGAATTTATCTGTTTTGCGATAAACCTCCGGAACGCTTACGCGATCGCAACAGTTTTTTCCAAATATGGTAGGGGCAAACGGCTGTTTGCCCTTATTTTTCCTTGTATTTAGAGTTTTCTCATTGTGTGAGAAACCGGGTTTCTAAATTAACCATTAACCAAATCCGGAAATACCTCTTGGACTGCGGGATGCACCAAACGATGATTCTGTACATTCACACCTTTAGCAAGAGAAGGGTTAATTTCCAAAGCTTTCAAACCATAATTAGCTAACTGCTGTACAAAAGGCAAAGTACTATTATTCAATGCTTGCGTCGCTGTCCAAGGTACTGCACCAGGCATATTCGGCACACCATAATGAACGACACCTTCTTCGATGTAAACAGGATTTGTATGGGATGTTGGATGTAAAGTCTCCACACATCCACCTTGGTCAACGGCAACATCAACAATTACCGAACCTGGATGCATTGTTGCCACCAATTCGCGGGATACTAATATTGGTGCCCTTCTTCCCAACAGTAATACCGCACCAATCAGCAAATCGGCTTCTTTGACAGCAGCTTCAATATGAGCGGAGTTGCTGTAAAGAAGTTGACACGGGAACCAAACAAAGTTTCCAGATAACTCAAGCGTTCGACATTAACATCTAATATCTGTACCGCAGCACCCATGCCTACGGCAATTTTCGCTGCTTCCGTACCGACAACACCACCACCTAAAATTACGACTTTGCCAGGTTTAACGCCAGGTATACCACCTAGTAATACACCTCTACCACCTTGCTGACTTTCTAAATACCTTGCCCCAAATTGTACCGATAAGCGTCCAGCTATAATACTCATTGGTGTTAGCAATGGTAAGCGATTGACACCGGATTGTTCGACTGTCTCGTATGCAACTGCTGTAACACCACAGTCGATTAAATGCTCGGTTAATTTTCTATCCGCAGCTAAATGTAAATATGTAAATAAAATTTGACCTTTTTGCAATAAATTATACTCAGAAACCAGAGGCTCTTTAACTTTGACAACTAAGTCGCGATTCCATGCTGATTCTGCTGTTGCCACAATTTCCGCACCAAAAGCACGGTAATCATCATCGCTAAATCCAGCACCATTACCAGCTTGTGTTTCGACAAAAACGCGATGACCGCTTTCCTTTAACACTCGCACACTAGAAGGACTTAACCCAACTCGAAATTCTTGGTCTTTCGATTCCTTGGGAACACCAATTTCCATTGACTGCCTCTGATTTATTTTTGCTTAAGTTTAGTGTCTCTTAGGCAAGCTTGCCAGTTTGAAATTAAAGATACTTAATTGGGAAATAGGTGATGGGTAATTCATCAATGATTGCTAATACGCGATCGCAATTTTTTTCTTGACTATTATCCAAGTATTACTAAAATATATAAAGAAAAATTAATTTTTGTAATTTTAGTGATTCACAAAGCGATCGCTGCCGGAATCCCATACCCTTGTTGCACTTTGCCTATCAAGTAAACACGGAACGAAATGGTAGTTGATTGAAGATACTGAATTTTCGGTACGCCTGTACTCATAATCTTCCTGAGATAGTTTAGCCATATTTTACGGAATCTTGTTGTTTTTGTATGTAGTATCAATTATACGAGCAACAGGAGGTGATGCAAGTTGT
>JAAUPE010000004.1 GCA_012034595.1 Calothrix sp. CSU_2_0
TATTTTTGCCTATTTACCTATTTTTACCCATTTGTAAATATCTAAATATAAATGGGCACAATAACATCAAGTATGAAGGGGATGAGGGGATTTTAGATTTTAGATTTTAGATTTTAGATTTTAGATTTTAGATTTAATAATTCAAAATCCAATAATCTAAAAACAGGTTTCCACAGCCCTTAATCACCTGATTAGAAGGCTCTGGCTACGTCTTAGAGTCAATCTAAAATCCAAAATCGTTTGATGAGGAGTGCCTTGGTAATAAATGCAGGGAAATTTAGATGAAATCGATCTTCGCAGTATCCTGCAATTGATTGAATTAGGACAGCGCACAGGGGTACTATTTGTCGAAACCGATGGTATTGGCGATATGGTTCCAGGGTTAAGCTACACTTATCGCAATCAATGGGGTGCAAATGCCAAGCAGCTTTTGTGCAAACAGAGCTACTTACTTCACAGCCAGCCAGGTTGTTGGTTTGTATTTTTTCTTAACGGTCAAATTGTTTACGCAAGCGATCGCGGACTGAATTTGTCTCGGTTAGATGATTATTTACGCCATTATCGGGTAAAGGTGCGGCTTGATGAAACGCTATTAACTGCCACGTCATCACAGTCTATTCCTGAGTACAGCTATTTATGGGCGCTACTCGAACAAAATATCATTAACCCGACCCAAGCTCGCATTATTCTCCAAGGTTTAATTCACGAAACGATTTTTGACTTGTTAAATCTAAGGCAAGGAAATTTTATTTTTAAAGTTACTCCCCCATTTGCACCCCACTTAACAACTTGGCAAACTACGCCAATTGCGGCAAAGATAACTAAACAGGTGCAAGATTGGAAACTACTTTATCCATATATTCGTTCCCCTGATCAGTTACCAATGCTCTCCGATATCATCCGGTTACGTGCATCCCTTCCCCCAGCTACCACCAACAAGCTCAAACAATGGGCTGACGGAAAAACATCACTGCGTCAACTAGCACGTTATCTCAACCGAGATATTTCGACCGTTGCCAAAGCAATATTTCCTTACGTACAACAAGGCTGGGTGAAGCTAGTATATACGAATACAATAAATTCAATGCCGATTCAGGACAGTCAGGAGGTCAATGAGGAAAAAAAGCCAAAAATCAGAATCGTTTATATTGATGATGCAATCAGTGTTTGTAAATCAATCGAGTCGATTTTAAATTCCCAAGGTTTTGATGCGATCGCGATCGGCAATCCCCTAGAAGCCCTCAGTCGAACCTTGGTACTCAAACCCGATCTAATCCTGTGCAGCACCACCATGCCCGAATTGGATGGTTATGAATTTTGTGCAATGCTACGACAATCAAAATTTTTTCGGTTTTTACCAATTATTTTGCTGGCTAACCAAGATGATTTTATTAATCGGACTAAAGCCACAATGGTAGGAGCAACAGACTATTTAGCCAAACCCTTTCACGAAAACGAGCTACTAATGTTAATTAAAAAGTACCTTCAGAATAATTGTAATTACCAAGATATAAATAATACAGGACTTGTCGATTTAATCAAAGAAAGGGTACAAAATAATATCACAGATAACATCGACTTTACCGAAGCAGATCGAAAGCTAACGCTTATAAAATTTGTCAAGGAATAAAATTAATTTATACATTAATTTATTGTGGGGATTCAGGGAATGTTCCATGTTGAGGGACATCTACATTTACTGAGGTAGATAGGCTTATATGAGTACAGTTCTGATTGTGGAAGATAGTATCGCCCAAAGAGAGATGATAACAGACCTCCTAAAAGCGAGTGGAATGACGGTTAGCCACGCTAGTGATGGAGTTGAGGCTCTAGAAGCAATCCTCAGCGAACCTCCTGACCTCGTGGTCTTGGATATTGTCATGCCCCGGATGAATGGTTATGAGGTTTGTCGTCGCTTAAAATCCGACCCCAAAACCCAAAATGTCCCTGTAGTTATGTGTTCCTCGAAAGGGGAAGAGTTTGACCGCTACTGGGGGATGAAACAAGGAGCAGATGCTTACATTGCAAAACCGTTTCAACCGACCGAATTGGTGGGAACAGTCAAACAACTGCTGCGAGGATAAGAAAGGATAAGAAAGGATAAAGAAAGCATGGTTAGCAAACCGGACTTTTTAGTGGGTAGTGGAGAAGATCAGTTTCGTCCTGAGTTTCAGGTCGAAAGTCCTGAAGGTGAGTTGCATTTGCGATTTTTTATTCCCTCGCATCAGGAGTTTGCACTGCTGGCAACTGGGATTCGCGAAGTGATCGAACTAAGTCCCGACAGAATTACTCCCATTCCTAATGCTTCGCCTCTACTTTTGGGTACTCTAAATTTACGAGGTCGAGTTATTTGGGTAGCTGATTTGGGTCAGTTTCTTGGAGATGCAACAGCATTAAACACCGACAGAGGGGAAATACCCGTAATTGCAATTGAAGAACAAGAAACAATCGTGGGTTTGGCAGTAGACGAAATCGGCGGTATGGATTGGTTGGATGTTAAAAATTTAGCCGCACCAACTAATATTCCAGACACAATGGCTCCGTTTCTACGGGGTGAATGGACGTTAAACGCAGAAAGCACTCAGTGTCTGCGACTGCTGGATCAGACCGCAATATTGCGGAGTGCGCGGTGGGCAGGATGAAATTCGGAGACAGTGAAATGGCAGCAAGTATAGACGATTACGCGCAGATTTATCAGCAGGCTCTGACAGCCTATGCACAACAAAAATACGAAGAAGCAGCCGCTTTAACCGACCAAGTGGTGGTGTTTTTACCCCAAGACCCTAATACCCATCTATTGCGGGGACATGTTTACTATGTTCTGCAAAACTACGATATTGCTTCATCTGAGTATCAAAAAGTACTCGAACTAACTAACGATCGCGAAATTGTTGGTTTTGCAAAAAATGGCTTGGAGAGTATTAATCAATATCAAGGACAGTTCGATGATATTGATGTACCGGAAATTGCCGAAGACGAGCAAATCAACTTTTCTGATTTGGTCGAACCAGGGGAGTTTGACAGTAAAACTGGTGAAAATGAATCTCTATTTGGAGATTTGAATAATGGCGGTTTTGACTTAAGCGCTTTTGGTGAGAGTCCTCAAGGTGGACATCAGGGTGACAATATATTTGAGGATTATTCCCCAAACAATCCCTTTGACATGCCAACTGACAGTACAGTATTTAGTGTATCTTCTGGCGATACTTCTGGAACCTCAAGTGGAAATCCCTTTGTTGCGGCAAAAGGAAAATCCCAGCCGAGTGAAGATATAACTAATGGGGAAAAACAATCGAAATTAGAATTGCCTGGGTTTTGGCAGGATGACATTCCCACTAATAGTTTTACTGATGCTGCAAGCCATGTGAGCGGCAAAATTGATGATGATAAATCGGATCGCAAGTCAGTCTCAGAAAATGCCAGCAATTCGCCATTCGGGGAATTAGATTTATCTCTAAGTAGCAGCTTTGAGAATACTTCCTCACTTTTTGAGGAAGTAAATGAAATTGATGCCGCCAGGGATTTGAATTTTAATATACATAGTGGTATTGATGATGAGACACTGTATATCAGTGCAGTTAAGGATACAACAGATAAAACAGCAGGGACAGAAGTACCAGAGACGGACACCTTAGCGTTTACTAGTCAAAGCGCTAGCGCAGATAATTTAGACAATGAAAATGTGACTCAGTCCACAACGGAGACACACACACGTCCGGCGGAATTTTCCACCTTTAGCATTGATTTAACACAAGAAGGAAAGCCGTCTAGTTCTGGGATGACGGCAGATCGGGATAGTTTTGATGCTGATGATAGTTTTGATTTTGAAGCTTTTGAATCGGCGTTTGGTTCCGATAGCTTGACAGACAAGGAACCTTCGGTTACTGGAGGGGATACGAGTGGTATCACTAGCGGTAATGTTGATAAGGGAAATAATGTTGAATTTTTAGATGATTTTGATGAATTTGAAGACTTTGGGAATATTCCTGGATTCGATTTAACTGGAGAATCAACTTTTGGTAGTTCGCAACAGTTGCATTCTAGTTCGTTTGAAAATAAAGTTAAGCCTTCTTCTGAGAAATATTCAGCAACATCAAAGAGTAAAGACGCTGGTAATCACTTTGGTGATGGGTTAGCGGAATCGTTGACCTTTAGCAATACCTCCAGTCGGTCGGATATGGGGAAATCTACCCTGGGGGGGGAGCGGGAAGATGAATTGTTTAGTATTACTTCCTCGCAAGAAGCAGTACCAATTTTTACTCAATCCGATGTCAGCCACATTGAACCCCAAGTAAATGTTGAGCAGGGGTTGCTAGCACCTTTAGAAAATGCCACTCTGGAAACCAAGCAATGGTTTATTGCGGCTACTGTGGGGGTGATTTCAGCCCTCGCTGTGGCGAGTGTTAGCTTTGTGTCGGCGAATTTTTTCACCAAGGCTGAAGAACGCGCCCCGATTCGGAATACGGGTTTGGCAATGGCATTAGCTGCGGGGATTGCGGGATGTGCCACAACTCGCTTTATGGGCAATCTCACATTTAAACAGATTCGCCGTACTACCAAGGATTTGCAAAACCAGTTTGATGCGGTGCGTCAAGGGAACATGGGTGTGCAAGCCACTGTTTATTCCGAAGATGAATTCGGGCAATTGGCGGCTGGCTTTAACGAAATGACCCGTGTAATTTATACAACCACGAGTGAGGCAACGCGGAAAGCCCACGAGCAGGAGGAAGCGAAGGAAAATTTGCAACGGCAGGTAATTCGCTTACTCGATGATGTGGAAGGTGCAGCGCGGGGTGACTTGACGGTGCAAGCGGAAGTTACAGCCGATGTACTGGGTGCTGTTGCGGATGCTTTTAACTTAACGATTCAAAACCTGCGGGATATTGTTCAACAGGTGAAAGTCGCAGCCCGCGAAGTCACCAAAGGAGCAACAAATTCGGAAACATTTGCGAGGGCATTATCGACGGATGCGTTGCGCCAAGCAGAGGAGTTGGCGGTAACGTTGAACTCAGTGCAGGTAATGACTGATTCGATTCAGCGTGTGGCAGAAGCAGCCAGGGAAGCCGAAACTGTAGCGCGAGATGCCAGCGAAATCGCCATTAAAGGTGGCGAAGCGGTGGAAAATACTGTAGCAGGTATTTTAGAAATTCGGGAGACTGTGGCGGAAACAACCCGAAAAGTGAAACGTTTGGCGGAATCATCGCAAGAAATTTCTAAAATTGTGGCATTGATTTCGCAGATTGCTTCGCGTACCAACCTGTTAGCGTTGAATGCTTCGATTGAGGCTGCGCGTGCGGGGGAAGCTGGACGAGGTTTTGCGATCGTTGCGGATGAGGTACGTCAGCTTGCTGATAAATCAGCAAAATCGCTGAAGGAAATCGAACAAATTGTGATGCAAATTCAAGGTGAAACTAGTTCGGTAATGACAGCGATGGAAGAAGGTACACAGCAGGTAATTACGGGTACGAGACTTGCGGAAGAGGCAAAGCGATCGCTTGACAATATTATCCAGGTTGCTAACCGTATCGATATTCTCGTGCGATCGATTACTGCTGATACTGTAGATCAAACAGAAACCTCCCGTGCTGTGGCACAGGTGATGCAATCTGTGGAGTTGACAGCGCAGGAAACTTCGCAAGAAGCGCAACGAGTTTCTGGTGCCCTACAACACTTGGTAGGTGTATCCCGTGACTTGATTGCTTCTGTGGAACGTTTCCGTGTCGAAACTGCGGAATCGAGATAAAAATTAAGTTAGGAGTTAGGAGTTAGGAGTTAGGAGTTAGGAGTTAGGAGCTAGAACTAAAAAATAGTAATTACTAATTCATTTCTCTGAAGTTATAATCAATCGCTTTTAACTCACCAATCCTAATTTAAAACTTTTAACTTCAAACTAATAATTTACAATTAAATAAACTAAATTAAATTTAACAACTCATAACTCATACTTCATAACTCATAATTCATAACTCATAACTTTATAATTATGTTACCGGAACAACAACAACGTATTTTAGGCTATTTTATCGAAGAAGCAAGAGACCATCTCAATACAATTGAACAAGGGTTACTAAATCTCCAAGGAACTTTAGATGATCCGGAAATGATTAATGAAGTTTTCCGGGCAGCCCACTCAATCAAAGGTGGTTCTGCGATGCTAGGCTTAAATAGCATTCAACGGACTGCACATCGTCTGGAAGATTGCTTTAAGGTTTTAAAAGAGAATCCCATTAAAGTCGATCAAAAATTAGAGTCTTTGTTTCTTGGTGTTTCTGATACTTTAAAATCTTTATTAGAGCATTTGAGCGGGACATTTGGTTTGTCGGAAGAGACGGCAAATACGATAATGTCGGAAGCTGAACCTGTTTTTGGTTGGTTGCATGAACACTTAGAGTTACTAGTAGGTGAACAAGGTGGGGCTGTAGATATTGAGAAACCAGAACCTGTTACTAAACCTACCTTTACTCCGGCTCCACCACCTCAGCCAAGCTTTGCACCTCGTTCGAGTGGGATAGTTGGCAGCAGTTTCAAACCCAAGTACTGCAAAAATTGCGAGATATGTTGCAATTATTCAAGCAAAGTCCGACACCGGAAAATCGGAAAGGATTGGAAGCTTGTTGTCAGTATTTAGCAATAATTGGTGATGACTTAAATTTAACTAATTGGTGTCATTTGTGTCGAGCTTGTGGCAGTGCGATCGCAAATTCTGATAATAGCTATTTGATATTAGCAAAAGTCGTAATTACAGATATCAAACAAGCACAGGAGTTAGCATTAACTGGTAGAGATGGGGAAATTGCCCTTAGCCAGCAACTTGAAGCGCTAATTGGTGTACCAGAAATTGAATTGTTGGAACTGAGTAGTGATTTCTTTGATGAGCCAACAACGGGTATTTATAGTTCTGAAATATCAAAAGATGTAGTATCAAATGAAGCCATAATTGATTTTTCGGATACGTCTGATACTGATGATATTTCTGATTTTCTAACTCATGGTAATTTGGATGGTGAGGATAATATTAATTCGCTGTTTGATTTGTCCGATCAACTTGATTCTCAGGATTCTCAGAGTCATGATAAGGTAGACTTTTTATCAAATAATTTGTCAGAGCTTTCATCAGAAGAGGATGATTTTGTTGATTCTCTATTTGAACTATCCGAGCAAATTGATTTAGAGAAAGAAGTTGATATCGAGGTAAATCCAAGTTTTACAAACGCAGAAGATAATCACGATACTATTATTTCTTTGTCTGAGCTATCTGAAGAAGTTGATAATAATTTCGGTGATGGGTTATTAATTGCTAAAGATACAACCAAAGATAAGGTTAGAAGCATCGATTCACTATTTGGAAACATTGAAGATATTGACGGAGATTTTATAGATAAAACTACAGATGATGCTGTAGAAGAAGCTTCGGGTACTAATATTATTCTCGATCCAAATGGACCAGAAGTTGGGGTTGCTGAACTTAGCGAACTTGACGAATTATTTAAAGAAGATGCTCCCGAACTTGATGGTAATTGGGAAGGGGAAGAAAGTATTGATGCAAAAGCGACTAGCGAAACCAATTCCGAAGAAAACGAAGACGAAATTCAGACTAATAGCGAAGTCGCAGATTTACTGGTATTTGAAGATAGTACTAGCGTTCACGATCGCTCTCCAAATAGTAGGGAAGAATTAACAATAGTCCAACTATTTGGTAATTTTCTTGATGAGGATGAATCAAAGCTCAAAGAACCACCAGTACCCACAAATAATAGCGATATTCTTTCAGAGTCGCTACACGATGGTACAAAGTACCCACCTTACGACGATGATGCAGGGCATCCGCTTTACAGCGATCGCAATATTCAAGATAATACAATTATTGTACCAATTCCAGAGCAATTAGAACTTTTGGATGACAACAATCCAAACTTTAGTGATAAAGAAGAGGATTTATTATCCCTTGGGTTTGATAATAGTCTTGATGATAGTTTTGATAATGTACCTTCCCACGAGCAATTGTATGAGAATGTACATGGAAAGTTAAATATTAGCGACTATAGTAACGAAAATGAAGAAGCTCCAAAGTTAGTTCATCATGAAGATTTTTCGGAAAATTCTCGTTTTGATAATTTGTTTGTAGATGGGGAATATACTGAAGTCGATGATGATATTTCTTTAATTGAAGATAATCAATCAGATATATCTGAGATAGAAGTAATTAGCGATGTAGATATTAATATTAATAGTTATTTCGCAAGTTTAGAGTTAAGGGAAAATTTAGAATTAGAAGCAGGTTTAGAATTAGAAAAATCTCCCGATGTGAGATTAGAATCTGATAGAGTCTTTACAGGTTCGGAAACTAAAAATATCTTATCTAACAATACAGATTCAGATACATTAGATAGTTTGTTTGATAATCTTGCTTCTACTAGCCTGGAATTTTCAGATATAGAATCTTCGCAAACGAAACTTTCTCAACCACAAGATGATTTAGCTGACTTCTGGACAGAAACCGAACCAGTAAAAGATACACAGCCATTTGAATTTGAACCTAATGAAGATATCGCTAAAGCATTAGAGGAAAGTTTATTTGAGGCAGCTTCAAATAACAGTATTTTCGATCCGAGTACAGATGGAGAAATTTCTGTTAATGATAGCGATAGTTTTGAAATTGATGATTTAGATATTGGCTATCAACAGCAAGAGGAATCCCTCGATTTGTTTGATGAAGAAGATGGAGTAGCAGATTTGTTTGAGGAACTGACACCATCGCAGATGGCTGCTGTTTCTTCGTCTATAATTAATACGAATGATAGCCGTAATTATTCGCAGGAACCCGAAGCACTAGAATTTGCGCCAGAATTTACACAAAACCTCGCAAACGAGCCAATAAAAACGGACAAAGAGAATCTCAGCGAGGAAATATCACAAGTTACATTTGGTGAGTTGCAAGGTGAAGATTCTGAAGATTTGGAAATATCAGCAACAGTACATCAATTATTACCTGAAATCAACAATGGGATTGCAGAAAATCCACTTGTGATACCTCATAGTAATGGTATATCGAATCTTGCAGAAACTGAAACTCTCATAATGCATGAGGATTTAGTTGATGATTTCTTTGATGTTGATGCATTAGCAGCATCTATTGATGGGGTAGAAGATACAGTCGATAGAACTGAAGATTCCAGAGTTACAGAAATATTTGCACCTTCAACACTTACAAATTCAGAAATTAATTTTATCGATGATTTGTTTGGTGAAAGAACTGTTCCGCAGCTAAGTAATGAGCATGATTCGGTAAATTATTTTGTTGAGAAGAGCGAAAATATTGAGAATAGTATTAATGAAAATATTGATTTAGTTCAATCTGCGGAATTAAATGCAATTAATATTAATACAACAACTATACAAGACTTTAATGCTGGATTAGATGATGATTTACTAGCAGATATGTTATCGGTTGATGATTTGGAAAGTTTAGGAGCAATTCTAGAACCTTCGTTAGAATCTCCTACCGATGTTCCAGCATTTAATCCTTCAGAAACTCTTGGAAAAGATTCTTTCTCGTTAGAAGATTTCTCCTCAATTGAGGTTGAAAATTTAATTTTTGCCAGTGAGGAAGTTGATAATCTGGAAATTAATAATCTGGAAATTAATAATTTAGAGTTTGATAGCTTAGAGGTTCATCAACAAGAAGTTAATAACTTGGAAATTGATGACTTAGAAGCTCATAACTTGAAAGTTAATAACCTAGAAGAAATTAATAACCCAGAAGAAATTAATAATCTAGAAGTTGATACTGAAGATACAGATGAATCCGCTAACTTTGACGAACTAGATGCACTCCTTGACGATTTTAATGCACCTGAATCTAATGTAGATTCATTAGAAGATGATGATTTTGCCGCACTTGATGCCTTACTTGGTAATGAGATTACACCTGTTGTTGCTGCTGCGAGTACGGCTATAGTTGTAAATGCCGCAACCATGAATCAAATCGATACCATTGACGAATTTGGTGACTTAGAAAAATTGCTGGCAGATGCCGATCAAAGTATATCAACACCAAGTACAGGAACAAATACTGGGAAAATCCAACGTCCACGAGCAGCGCGATTCGAGCAATTGATGAAAGTGTCTGTAAAGCATCTAGATGACATGAGCAACCTGGTTGGGGAGTTGGTAGTTAACCGTAATACCCTAGAACAGGATCAAGAACGTTTGCGTCAATCACTTGATAATTTGTTGATTCAGGTACACCACTTATCAGATGTTGGTGCCAGGATGCAGGAATTGTACGAACGTTCTCTGTTAGAAGCGTCGCTGTTAGCTAGTCGTAAAGGTAGCTTTAGTGGTGGTGGAAATAGTAGTAATAATAATAGTAATACTAATAGTAGTATTGTCTCTAACCACGATCGCGGTTTTTCCGAACTAGAAATGGACAGGTTTACACCCTTTCACACATTATCTCAAGAAATGATTGAGTTAATTGTTAGGGTGCGAGAATCTGCCAGCGATATAGATTTTGTTACCGAAGAAACCGAACGGGTAGCTCGACAATTCCGTCAAGTAACGACGCAACTGCAAGAAGGTTTGACCAAAGCGCGAATGGTTCCCTTCTCCCAAGTTACCGATAGGGTAAAACGTGGTGTGCGTGATAATGCAATTAAGTGCGGCAAACAAGTCAATTTGATTATCGAAGGGCAAGATACTCTCATCGATAAAATGATTTTAGAGCATTTGACCGACCCACTTGTGCATATGTTGAATAATGCGATCGCACATGGTGTTGAAACTCCCGAACAACGGCAAAGCAAAGGTAAATCTGCTGTCGGTACTATCAGCGTTCGTGCTTTCCACCAAGGAAACCAAACCGTTATTTCTGTCAGTGACGATGGTGCGGGTATCGATCCCGAACAAGTTAAGCGAAAAGCTCTCAAAGTTGGGTTAATTACTCCCGAACAAGTTAAAAAGATGTCGCGTATCGAAGTCTACGAGCTATTGTTCCAGCCCAATTTTAGTACTAAAGATAAAGCTGATGATTTAGCTGGTCGTGGTGTGGGGATGGATGTTGTACGTACTAGTATCAGTGAAATTAGAGGTACAATTAATACCGATTCGACCCTGAATAAAGGCACAAATTTTACAATTCGCTTACCCCTGACCCTGAGCATTTGTAAAGCTCTCAGTTGTGTCTCCGATAAAGCACGGATAGCTTTCGCAATGGATGGTGTCGAAGATACCCTCGATATACCAGTTAAAAATATTCATAAAAATCCCGCAGGAGAATCGTTTATTTTTTGGCGGGATACACAACTGCCTTTCAAACCGTTGAAAGACCTCCTGACTCTTAACCGTCAACTTAGCCGAGGTAGTGTTTACGGAGGAACTCGCGATGATGACATGGTATCGGTTGTAGTTATTCGTTCAGGAAATACACTGATAGCTCTCCAGGTAGACCAAGTATTAAGCGAGCAAGAAATAGTAATTAAGCAATTTGAAGGACCAGCACCTAAGCCTATAGGTGTTGCAGGTGCTACTGTCCTTGGGGATGGTCGAATTATGCCAATCGTTGATGTTCTCGAACTTATTGATATTTTCCAAGGACGCACCTCGAAACAAAGTGCTGTCACCATTTTCGATGTACCCAACAGTGGAAGTACGGAAAGTACAAGTTCAAAAATTGATCCAACTGTACTTATTGTTGATGACTCAATTACAGTTCGCGAATTACTCTCGTTGTCGTTTAATAAAGCAGGTTATCGTGTAGAACAAGCCCGTGATGGACAGGAAGCTTGGGAAAAGCTTCGTTCCGGTTTACCTTGCGATATCGTCTTCTGCGACATCGAAATGCCTCGCTGCGACGGACTAGAACTACTTTCGCGCATCCAAAAAGAAGTCAGTCTCAATCATTTACCGATCGCAATGTTGACTTCACGAGGTGCGGATAAGCATAAACAAATGGCGATCGATTTAGGTGCTAGTGGTTACTTTACTAAACCCTATCTCGAAGAAGCATTACTTGAAGCCGCAGCACGAATGCTCAAAGGTGAAAAACTTGTTGGTAATGGTTGATTGGATTTTGGATTTCCCTCCCTATCCCGAAATCACCACCCTTAATCCCCAGATTCTAGGGGAGAAGTTAGGGTGGGGTTCTTTTATCAATGATTGATTTATAGTGCTGCAGTACTAGCTAAGACGAATCTCGTGCAAAGCTGTATTAGAAGATACTACTATACATAACAAGTTTTAATACAAATAATTGAATACAAATGTATAATTGCTATGATTTTTAACTCCTAATTTTCTGTGAAGAATGAATAAATATATTTCAGCATTCGATAGATTTTTAATAATCTTGTGTACGACGATTATTTTGTCTAGGTTTTTACTTGCACCAGCGTTCGGATTGGCAAAAGATAATATAAAACCATATTTCCATGAGGTACAAGTTGAGCTTCAACAAAAACTTATTGATAATATAGTTATTCAAAAATCAAAATCTCAAATCCAGTATCCGAATGTGGAGCCACTTTTGTACTATGGAAAAGTACCCTCTCCACAGCGCAAGATGACTCTGAAAAAATCCCTTACTTACCCGATTACCCGGAAGAGCGATCGCATTGATAACTATCATGGTACTAAAGTTAGTGACCCGTATCGTTGGTTAGAAGAGCCAGACTCGAAGGAAACTCAGACTTGGATAAATGCCCAAAATAAAGTCACTTTTGATTATTTAAACGAAATACCAGTTAGAGATAAGATTAAACAACGTCTGACGAAACTTTGGGATTACGAAAAATATGGCATTCCTTTTAAAGAGGAAAATCGCTACTTCTACCTCAGAAATGATGGTTTGCAAAATCAAAGTGTTCTTTACACACTCAATAATTTAAACGAGGAACCGAAGGTTTTACTCGATCCAAATGCACTTTCTGAAGATGGAACTGTGGCATTATCTGGCTACTCGGTAAGTGATAATGGTAAATATTTGGCATATGGTTTATCAGCATCGGGTTCCGATTGGCAAGAATGGAAAGTTCGCGATATTCAAAGTGGTAAAGATTTAGAAGACAGTTTGAAATGGATAAATTTTCTAGTACATCGTGGACAATGATAATAAAGGATTTTTCTATAGTCGCTACGATGAACCTAATCAAAAAACTAAATTAGAAGATATTAATTATTATCAAAAGCTCTATTATCATCGGATTGGGACTCTGCAATCTGAGGATATTTTGATTTATAATCGTCCAGAGAATAAGGAGTGGGGTTTTAGCGGTAGTGTGACGGAAGATGGAAAGTTTCTGATTATTTCTGTATGGTTAGGGACGGATTCTAGAAATCTACTTTTTTACAAAGATTTAACTAATAAGAATTCTCAGGTAGTGGAATTAATTAATAAACTGGAATCGGATTTCAGCTTTGTAGATAATGATAAAAATATCTTCTATTTCCGTACAGATTTAAATGCACCACGGGGACGAGTAATTGCTATTGACATTAAAAAACCGACTCGTACGAATTGGCGTGAAGTAATTCCTCAGTCGGAAGAAACTTTGGAGAATGTAGGGACTATTAATAATCAATTTGTTGCTGATTACCTCAAAGATGCTCGCAGCCAAATTAAGGTGTTTGACTTGAAGGGTAAATTAATTCGTGAGGTAGAGTTACCGGGAATTGGCTCAGTATCTGGGTTTGAAGGTAAACGTAGTGATACTGAAACATTTTATAGTTTTACTAATTTCACAACTCCAGGAACAATTTATCGGTATGATATGGTTACGGGAGAAAGTAGGGTTTTTAGAGAAGCAAAAATAGATTTTAATCCCGAAAATTACGAAATAAATCAAGTTTTTTATAGCAGTAAAGATGGTACACGAATCCCAATGTTTGTTGTCCACAAAAAGGGAATTACCTTAGACGGAAATAATCCCACTTATTTGTATGGATATGGTGGTTTTAATGTTTCGCTAACACCTAGTTTTTCGGTTAGTGCTTTAGTGTGGATGGAAATGGGTGGGGTTTATGCAATGCCAAATTTACGTGGTGGTGGTGAATATGGTGAAGAATGGCATCAAGCAGGAATGAAAAAAAATAAACAAAATGTATTTGATGATTTTATTGCTGCTGGGGAATGGTTGATTGCTAATAAGTATACTAAACCTGCAAAATTAGCGATTGGAGGAGGTAGTAATGGTGGACTTTTAGTTGGTGCTTGTATGGTGCAACGTCCCGATTTATTTGGTGCTGCTTTGCCTGCTGTTGGTGTCCTGGATATGTTACGATTTCACAAATTCACCATTGGTTGGGCTTGGACTTCGGAATACGGTTCACCGGATAATGCGGAAGATTTTAAGTTTTTGTATGCTTATTCTCCATTACATAATGTGAAACCGCGTACTGCTTATCCTGCCACATTAATTACTACAGCAGACCATGACGATCGCGTTGTACCTGCCCATAGTTTTAAGTTTGCTGCTGCGCTACAAGCTGCACAGAAAGGAGATGCACCTGTGTTAATTAGAATTGAAACTAAAGCGGGACATGGTGCAGGTAAACCGACGACGAAAATAATTGAAGAATCGGCAGATAAGTGGGGTTTTTTGGTTAGGGTTTTGGGAATGAAATCAAGTTAAAAGTTTCTAGGGATAGGATTAGTGGACTCCTAAATAAACTTAATTATGGTGAGGTTTTGCAATCATTTTCATCCCAATTGGAGCCACTAATGTTAATCCGCGACGCATGGGTTTTACGGGACGTTTGTCAAATGAAAATACTCGATAATTTGATAAAATTGTTGTCAATATAATTTTCATTTCGTACATAGCAAAAGCCATTCCTATGCAATGACGATTTCCACCTCCAAAAGGTAGATACTCGTAAGGTGAAAACTGCTTTTCTAAAAAACGTTCGGGGATAAATTGTTTGGAATTTGGATAAACTTCTTGCCGATGGTGTGCTAAATAAATACTAGGAATAATTAATGTTTTTGTGGGTAATTGATAACCCATTATTTCTACAGGTGAGTTGACTATTCTGCTGAAAGAACTTGTTGCGACTGGATAGATTCTTAAAGTTTCCTGACAAACTGCTGTGAGATAAGGTAACTTGTTGATTGTGCTGGGTTCGGGTTGATAGGTAAGAGTGTCGAGTTCATCTTGTAGCTTTTTTCGTACTTGTTGCGATCGCTCGATCCAATAAAAAGCCCAAACTAAAGCTGAAGCTGTGGTTTCATGTCCCAAAATTAACAGTGTTATGAGTTCGTCACGTAGTTCTTCGTCAGACATTGATTTACCATCATCGTAAGTCGCAGACATCATTAAGCTGAGAACATCTTTGCGATTTGGATTATTTGTTTGAATATCTGCACGAACTTCTTGAATGTGGCTATAGATTAATTCATCGACTTTTTCTAAAAGCGTTAAAATGTATCCCCAAGGACTCCATTTTCCAAAATCTCTTTGCCAAAATTTGAACAGTAAAGCTGCTGAAATTAAAGGAAAGCCTAAAACTTCCAAGAGTGCATTAATTGCTTGTTTTAGCTCTTCTAAGCGTTGCCCTTCATCTAAACCAAACACCACACGTAAAATTACACGCATGGTTATTTCTTGCATTGAATGACGAATATTAAATGCTTTTCCATCTTTCCAATTGTGACTAACCTGTTGGGAAATTTCGGCTATGGCTTGACCATAAGTTCGCATTCTATCACCATGCAGGCTTGGTGCTAATAGTTTTCGCTGTTGTCGATGGGTTTGACCATCAAGTAAGACTACAGAGTTGCTACCAAGGAGATATTTTAAAATATCGTTTCCTCTTCCAGCATCTAGTTTATTAGCATGGGTAGTAAAAATTTGCTCTAGTGCTTGAGGATGGCTAAATAGACAATATTGTCACCATTTTTGGTTTTAATCGCGAAGTTATCACCATAAGTTTTAGCAAAATCTTCCATATACTTCAAAGGTTGAAATACCATTTTCATTTGCCGTAAAAATATTGATATATCCGAACCATGAGGAATGGTCTGATTTATGATTGGCATACATTAATTAATCAAATGAAGCGGATAAAATCAAGTCAATAAAATCAAGTAAACAAAAAATATAACTTTTCTTACTTTTGCCGCGATTTTAGAAGATTAAAGCTGGTAATTCTGTTCGATTTGAACCTTAATTAGTATGATAATTTTATTAAGAAAAAATACTCAAACAAAAACAATATCCCTGACTTTTTCAAAAAACAGATTGTGTAGCTTGGGTGATACATACACGTAGGTTCCGGGTAGTGTAACCCAACATTAACAAGACTATAATGTTGGGTTTTGCTATCGCGAAACCCAACCGACAAAAACTACTAACCTAAGTCGAAAATGCTATATATTAATTTAATTTTTTTGAACTGTATTCAACTGGATTAAATATCTAATTAATGCTTAAGGATATTGGTAAGATAATAATAAATTTACTACCTTTACCTAATTCAGATTCAACTTTAATTTTGCCTTGGTGTTTATCTTCAATAATTTGTTTAGAAATTGATAGTCCTAATCCTGTTCCTTGACCAATATTTTTTGTTGTATATAAATGGTCAAAAACACGATTTTTAATGTTTTCGCTCATTCCAGAACCATTATCTTGAATTTTAATAATTAATAATTTTACTTTTTGTTGTTCTTGGTCTAAAATTATTTCTGTAGTAATAGTAATAATATTTGGACTTAATTCTATTTCTAAATATTTACGTTTTTTATTAATATCATCAAAACTATCAATCGCGTTAGCAATAATATTCATAAATACTTGATTTAATTGTCCCAAATAACATTCTATTTTGGGTATATCTCCGTAATCTTTAACAACTTGAATTGCTGGACGAGTTTCATCAGCTTTAAGACGATGTTGGAGAATCATTAAAGTGCTGTCAATCCCTTCGTGGATATTAGCAAGAACTGTATTGCTGGTGTCACTCCGAGAAAAAGTTCGCAAAGATGTGCTGATTTCACGAATGCGATCGCAGCCAATTTCCATTGAGTCGATCATCTTGGGTAAATCTTCAATTAAGTACTCTAAGTCAACTTCAGCTATTTTGGTTTGAATTTTTTCGCTAGGGTTGAATAATTCCTCTTGGTAAAGTCGCAAACAATCAACAATATCTTTTACTGCCAATTTGGTTTGGTTGACATTACCAGAAATAAAGCTAATCGGGTTATTAATTTCATGTGCAACTCCTGCAATTAAGTTACCTAAAGAGGACATTTTTTCACCTTGGATTAATTGCAATTGCGATTTTTGCAGTTTTTCTAAAGCTTTTGTAAGTTCGGAAGTACGTTCGATAACTCGCTGTTCAAGTTCTTGGTTAAGAACTTGTAGCTCTTTGGTGAGGTTGCGAAGTTGTAAATGGGTACTGACACGAGCAAGTACTTCTTCTTGGTGAAATGGCTTAGTTATATAGTCTACCGCACCTACGGAAAAGCCTTGAAGTTTTTCTTCAGTATCGGAAAGTGCTGTCATGAAAATTACGGGAATATTTTGAGTAACTGGGGAAGATTTTAAACACTGACAAGTTTCAAAACCATTGATTCCAGGCATCATGACATCAAGTAATATTAAATCTGGAGAGGCAATTTCGAGTTTTTCAAGAGCGCTTTCTCCACTTTGAGCAATAAGAATGCGATAACCTGCTGATTTTAAACAGTTAAATAATACTTTTGTGTTTGTGGGATTATCATCAACAATTAAAATTTGATTTTGCATGGTTGTAATTTAGATTTATTATTTAGTTTTTGATTCTTTATTATTTATTTATTGATGCTTGATTCCCAATTCCCCATTACTTGATTCCTAATTCCTGACTCCTGATTCCTGACTCCTGATTCTTGATTCCTAATTCCTGATTCCTGACTCCTAATTCCTGATTCCTGACTCCTGATTCTTGATTCCTAATTCCTGACTCCTGACTCCTGATTCCTAATTCCTGACTCCTGATTCCTGATTCCTCTTAAAAACTACAAATTATCCTCAATCGCTTGTTGAACTAATTTAAGGATTGCGGATTCGTTCATCTCCTCTACAAGTTGTAATAATTTGTCTGTGAAAGGTTTGTAGGAAATATCTAATTCCTGAATGCGATTTGCTTCTTCTTGAATTGCATCAATATCCCCAATTCTAGCTGCTAGATGCAGGGATTGTAACTCTTTGGGAGAAGGAGCTAGTAATGTTGCGATATTCGCAGGTAATTGTATTTTATCAGTAGGATTTGTGCTATTTGCTGAAATTTCATAAATCCAATACAATTGTAAATATTGACTAATTTGTGATATTAATTCTTCGGTTTCCACTGGTTTTGGAAAAAAAAACATTTGCCCCTGCTGCAAGACTAGAAGCGCGATCGCTATCGAAAACGCTTGCAGAGGAGACAATAATTGTTGTTTGAGCAAATTCGGGATTTTGTCGCAACTGTCGTACCATTTCTAAACCATCTAGATGTGGCATGGCGATATCGGTAATAATTAAATCAGGTTTATAAACTGCGGTTTGTTCTAATCCTTCTTTTCCATTGATTGCTTCTGCACATTCAAACCCCAGGGGTTCAAGTAAGTTAACGATTACCGAACGGTTATCCCACTGATCGTCAACTACTAATACTTTCCGACGAGTTCCTTTATAACCAATAATATTACCTTTGTATTTTTCTTTTTTAACAACAAAATCAACCTCATTATTTACTTCAGCAAGTTTGATTTCAAACCAAAAACTGCTACCTTCTCCTAACTTGCTACTAACTTGAATACAACTGTCCATCATTTGCACAATACGCTGACTAATTGCTAGTCCTAACCCAGTTCCTTCTGCCATCCGTCGCTTATTTCCAACTTGCTCAAATGGGAGAAATATTTTTCGCACTTCTTCTGTATCAATACCAATACCACTATCTTCAACTGTAAAACGAAGTTTAAATATAGGGTAATTAGGAGATTCGGAGGTAATCAAAGATAGTTTTCCCTTGTCTACATCTTCGATTAACTCGACTTTAAAATTTACTCCCCCTTTATCAGTAAATTTAATTGCATTGCCAATCAAATTTATTAGTACTTGTCGCAAGCGTTTCTCGTCAGCACGAACTACAGTAGGTAGAATATTTAAACTCTTGTAAGTAAAATTAATATGTTTTTGCTCGGCACGAATGCGACAAATTTCAGTGATTCCGTAGAGAAATGTTTCTAAATCAAAATCGCTTGACTGTAAATCAAATTTGCGAGCTTCGATTTTAGAAAGGTCAAGTATATCATTAATTAAAGTTAGTAAATGCGAACCGCATTGATGAATAATACCAATTTTTTGCTTGTATTCACTATTAAGTTCTCTATCCCGTTGCAAGATTTGTGCATACCCTAAAATACCATTGAGTGGCGTTCGTAATTCGTGGCTCATATTTGCTAAAAACTCACTCTTAGCACGGTTTGCACTATCAGCAAGTTCTTTTGCCTCTAACAGTTCTGCTGTTCTTCTTTCGACATGTTGTTCGAGTTGTTCGTTAACTTCTTGAAGTGATAACTCTGCATTTTTACGTAAGGTTATATCTTGAAATGTACCAAGAATTCCGATTCTATTTCCTTCGATATCGAGTAATGGAACCTTACTAGTTTCAATCCAAGCTTGTTTCCCATCTGCTTGTAATTGGGGTTCGATAATTTCTAGCATTGGTTTACCAGATGCCATCACAGCGCGATCGCATTCTCGAAAATATCTTGCTTCTTCAACTTTCCAAGGTAAATCGTAGTCGGTTTTACCAATAATGTCTTCTGGTAAATCAAATCCAGCAACTTTGGCAAAATTGCGGTTACAACCTAAAAATACCGAGTTACTATCTTTCCAAAAAACATGCTGGGGAATTGTTTCTAAAATTAGCTTTAAAAATTGCTGCGATTCGCGTAATTTAATTTTCTCTTGTCTACGTTCGGTAACATCCATCCCAAAACCAACAATACCAATAATGTCACCTTCCGAATTGCGTAATGGTACTTTTTGCGTATCATAAACTCGTCTTGTGCCATCAGCAATAATAACCACATTTTCAGGATTACGAATTGTTTCACCTGCTAATACTGCTATATCATCGCAGCGAAAACCGCGAATTCCTTTTTCCAGATTTCCAAAAACTAATTCCTCAAGAAAACCAATTTCGACATCATTTTTACCAATTATTTCTGGAAAAGTCTTATTAAGACTATCAGTCATGCCTTTATTAACAAGAATATAGCGGAAATTTTGGTCTTTAACAAATATCCAATTTGAGGTTGCATCAATAACATTACGAAGTAAATTTGCCTGATACTCAATTTGGTCTAAAGTAGCAGTTAAAGCAACTTCTGCAAACTTGCGATCGCTCACATCAATCGCAATACAAATTAGACTTTCGACTTGACCTATTTTATTAATGATTGGGGTGTGGCAAATATCAAAAAATGAGCCACCAATATTTGATTTATAATTTTTAATTTCACCAGTAAATGCTTGATTAATATTTTTTATTACATCCGGATAATCTTTGTAAACCTCATACACAGATTTCCCAACAACTTCACCTGATTTTAAACCTAGTACCTCTAAAGCTTGACCTTCAGAAAAAGTAAATATACCCTCTTTATTCAAAGCAAACAGGATAATTGGAGCCGAATTAATCACAGTTCGCAAACGTTCTTCGCTTTGATGTAGAGCTTTTTCGGTTGTTTCACGTTCATACTGTGCAGCTTGCTTTTCACTAATATCAAGCATAATTCCATCCCAAATAATTGCACCATCCGGTTGAAGTTCGGGACGAGAAATAGCTTGAAACCACTTTTGTTTTCCCGGTAAATTAATTCTTCCTTCCCAAGTCCAAGGTTGCAATGTTTGAGCAGAAACTTCTATTGATTGCTTAAATTTATCCAGGTCATCTGGATGTAAACTTGGAAAAAATAATATTGCTTCTTCTTGTAATTGTTCTGGGCTATATTCAAATAAATCGCAACCTCCAGAACTTATATAAGGAAAAGATGCCGAACCATCGGAATCAATCCGAAATTGGTAAATCATCCCCGGTATGTTATCAGCTAATCTCTGGAAACGTTGCTCGCTGGTATGTAACTCTTTGGTGCGAGTGAATAATTCCGATTGAACTTTTTGCAATTCTTGGATCGATTCCTCTAACTGTTGAATATATTGCTGAGATTTTAAAGTAATGCGAGCATTTTCCAAAGATATCGCAGCTTGCGAACAAAGAAAATCAACCACTTTTATCACTTCATCAGTGAAAATATTTTCTTGAAATTGTGATTCTATATATACAATTCCAATAGGTTTTCCACTTTTGTTAAATATAGGTTGACACAAATAACTAATAGGCTTATGTACTAATAAATAATTATCAGAGATTAAGCTAGTATTGAAACTAGATTGATTTGATTGACTTACTTGAATTGTGCGATATGTCTTTAGCTTTTGCTGCTTATCAAAATACAGAACAGGTTGCAAATATTGCCAAACATAGCTAACAATCTGACTAGGAAATTGTTTTAATTCTTCTTGATAAATATCTTCTGGAATTCTGGTTACAGCATTTGTATACAGTGCAGAAATTTCTAATTCTTCATTTTTATTTGGCAAAAGCAAAACACCTCGACTTGCACCAGTATATTCCGTCACTATTGTTATCAAATTACTGAGCAGTCGATCGACTTGAATTTCGCTTGTAAAAGCTTGCGATGCTTTGAGGATAGCTTCTAGATTCAGAACATTCGTAGTTGTACAATTGACCTGAGATTGTCCCTGGTTTCCGAGTTCAAAATTTGTATCTGCCATAATCCCAAAATCATCAATTTACGGATTTAGTTTTCCCAAACAGACAGGTAAAATTTCACTATTTCGGATAAAACTTGTTATTTTTCAAATATTTTCTGTATTTTAGCCGTAAATTGATCGATAAGCTTTATATTTATGTAGCTATATATCGATGTTTATAGTATCTACCAAACCCTGAACATTGACACAAAACCATTTACTGATTTGTCCATAGTCAACTTATAAATCATACCAATTTGAAAAAACAACGCGACAGATAGATATTTGTAGAGACGTAGTACTGCTACGTGTCTACCCTTGGATGTGTTGCAATCATTATTTGAATTGGTATCAAGTTCAAAAAAAAGTGCTGAGTTTCTACCCAACACATTAAAAATAAACATCCAAAATAAATATCCAAATTAAGCATTCGCAAAAACATTACTTATAAAAAACCTCGTTTCCCCAATCTGGCAACAGCAACCGCAACAGGCAACCTTTTGCATTTGACCTATATCAGTAGTTAGAGGATAAACGCGAGTAATAAAGGTATTATCTTGAGGTGGGTGATTCCTTCGGAAAGCTTCGCTAACGCGATATTCAACTAACCCAATTTGTAAATCGATACTTCGATCGGCAGATAATAAACTGATGGTGTCGAGAAGTTGACGTTGTGCAGCTTGGATAAAGCTTCCCATACTACCAGTTGTATCGATAACAAAACATAAATCGACGTGGTTAAGTCCAGTTTTCATTGCTTGGTTTTTATTCTTATTTTCATTTTTATTTGGGAATTTGCATAAAAAGAAGAGAAAATTAAGCATATTAATTAACTCCTGTATATACACTTAAATATGAAGAGAAAAATCAAGATTATGTATATTAATACCTAATATTCCTGACAAAAAGTTATTCTCTAGTTACTATTATGAGATAACCATTTATCTATTCTTTCTATCTTCTCGTTTTCTCTTTCCCAGCCTTCAGGTTGGGAATTTATTTTTATTATTTTTTCTAGCCTCCAAGTATAAATAATTGAGGCTTTATATATTGATAATAGTAACCAATTGTCATCTCAATTAGCAATACAATCATCATTATTAATTTTATAAAATTAAAGTAATAATTTTATTAAAACTTTCTTGAATTTAACTTTTAACTAAAAACATCAAATTGAAAAAAGTTATCCCTCTTCCGAAAAAAAAAGAGGGAAACATATTTTACTTATCCTTACGCACAGGAAGCGGAGTTTCCAACACTTCCATGAGTAATTCCAAGCGAGATGGACGGGAAAGCAAAGGTACGAGGTTGGGTAAAGAGTAGTAATCACCAGCAAATGTAAAAGTATCAACAGACGCTTCCACTTCCTTCAACTTGCGTTCTACATAATCACACCACTGCCCAACACGAACAATAATCACATTCGGTTCCACCTTCAGATCGCGTTTGTACGCTACATAAGCATCGTGGAAATAAGGATTGGTGTTATCACCTTCATCCGTCACAATGATGATTTGTTCGACGACTTGCTTGCGCGATCGCATGACCTCCAATGCAGCACCAATACTGGTTCCACCGTTGGGAAATATGTGCTGGAATGCTTTTTCCCAATCAGACATTTCCGTTCCTTGTGCTTTGACTGGGTAAGCAATGGTATCGAAAGCATAAACAAACAAATCAGCTTCCGCAATCCCAGAAATTAAAGCGGCAATTTGCTTACCAACTTCGATCGCTACATTCATACTTCCCGATTTGTCCACCAATAAAGCTGTAGACTTCTTGATTCGTCCGTGCTTTTTGATTTGTTGGTTAGCAATATTTTCCAACTGTGCGACAGTTTCCGCATCGACTTTGGTGACATCCGCAGCGACATTTGCCTTCAATGCCGAAACGCGATCGCTCTTTGCCGCTTCCTTCAATTTCCCATCAATCAACGCTTTAACTTCTGGGTGTTCCATTACACCCCGTTCTTTCAGGGATTTGAGGTTATTGATCACCTCCTGGGAAGACATAGAGTTAATCAAAGCAACCAAAACAACAGGTGTTAATTGCTTAACAGCACCAATTGCGATCGTGTAGGGAATATTGTACTCAACAATCAAATTCGCTTGTTCTGCGGGAGTTGCAGCTTTTGCTAATTGCTTGAGGATGTACGCAAGACTACCAATGGGTGGTTCATCCTTAAATAACACCGCATCTGCACGCATACTTGGTTTAATATGCAAAGTTGCGTAAAGGTGCTTCATTGCCTTACGTCCACGTAAAGCTGCGCGATCGAAAAACTCGGCTTTAGCTTCGCGAGTTTGCAGATATTGACGAACTGCGGTACGTGCAGAACGGGGTACTTTACCGCGTTGCTGCTTCATAAAATCTATAATGCGAGCGACTTGGTAAGGTGGAAATTCCTGCAACATCACGAATCCAGCATCGCGATGTTCAGTAATAGTACTAGTGAGCAAATGTCCTAAAAATACCTCTTTGTGGTCGCGAACATCGCCATTTTGGTTGTACCACACAGCCAAATGTCCGTAAAAAAGTGGATCGAGTTCGATCATTATTTTGTGGAACTCTGCAACCTTCGCTAATTCGCGGTGAGGAGTTGTCAATAAACTGTTAATCAGTTCCAAACGTAAATCACGTTCTGCTATATTCATTTTTATAGAGTCCATTTTTGACTACCTCCAAATAGTGAAGAGATGGGGAAGTAGTTATCGCACGCTGCGGGTTTTTTTTGAATCACCGCGCAAGTCGAGAAAGCCATTTATTTTACTTTTTGCAGAGTAGTATGTAAGCTTTTTCAGTTAGGGCGCGGCGATAACTACTATTATATCATTTTTAAATCTGGTTGTATCCAATTTATCCGAGCTTTCTTTGACACTTCACGCAAGTTAAAAAAGTTAGTGAAATATTGAAAGTTGATTATTATTGATTTAATTTTTGTACAATCAACTTAATTTCTTTTTTATTACACTGACGTTTTTTGATTCCGCCTTCAGTATCCTCTAAATAAGTTACTAAGTACCAAATATCATTAATTTTGCAATAGCGCTGATTGTCAATAAATACTTCATCATCGCGCTTTTTAGAAGCAGATTTTGATACTTTTTTCGCTAAACAAAGAAGACCAGTTTCGGGATGAACATATAGTTCTTCTCTCCAGTAACCCAGATGTCTATTTCTTCGAGAACAAGGAACATTATCAATAATAACAACATCACGCTCTACCATTGCAAATAAATGAAATAGCAAATGTTGTCCTGCTAATGTCTTCGTTTCAATTTTTTGGCAAAGCTCGCTGTAGACAATATCCCAAGGTTGGTTTAATTGCGATCGCAACCAACGCCGCAATGGTGATAAATTATCTGAAAAGCCTTTAGTTCGCCATCTATTTTTGATGATATAAGGATTAAGTAACCCATCATCTATTGCATCTTGTGTTAATTTGTAGAGAGTCTTTTTATATCCCGTAACCTTCTTTTGACTAATTCGCCATCCCACACGTGGACGTTCGATTACTATCTTGCCTAAACGATGTTCGCTCATATGGAAAAACAATGCCTAAATTTAATCTTACTTGGTGAATATTTAAATCAGTTGAATTAGTTAAATTAGTTAAATTAATTGAACTAACTGAAGTTATTTGATGCGATATCGGAATATTCAAGTAAGTATTCGCCTGCATTGTTTTTCCTCCTTTAAAGTATGATGATATATAATTTTTGGATAATAGGGAGTATCGCGCAAGTTAAAAAAGCTGTTTGTTCACACATGGGATTTGAACCCACATATTCTTGAACCTAAATCAAGTGCCTTTTCCATTTGGCTAGTATGTAAGCTTCTTAGATTAGGGCGCGATACACTTTTGGTATTAAGCTTTGCTTATCGCAATATTTTTAATTTAGCTAAATTCAAAGCTAAATTAATATTTTAAGTTTTTAAAAACCTCGCATAAGTCGAAAAAGTTATTACAATCTACCGCTCTTACTTAGCTATATCTTATTATTAGATTAATCTAAGCAGTGGGCACACATTTCTAATCGGAGAACGCAAGACTTGAAATGCAATCGCTAATTCAATTATCAACACTTCGAGAACAAATATATCCCGTGTTGAGCGTCTCAACTGAATATCGCTACCTTAGGGTCGTTATAGTTACGAAAAGGATGTAAACTTATCCGGTAAGGATGCGAGATAATTTTATTTATCCCACGTAAGTTAATAAAGCTATTTTTACAAGTCGTCTGCTCTACTATTGAGCTACATCCCCCAGATTAATTATCAATACAATAAATAACGGGGATGATGGGATTCGCACCCATAACCGAACGATTAACTATATGTATGTAAGCTTTAAAAGTGAGGACGCAGGATTGATTATTGGACACTTCGCGCAAGTTAAGAAAGCTGTTGGTATATACACAGGAATTGAACCTGCACCTTTCGATTAAGAGTCGAACGCTCAACCAATGAGCTAGTATGTAAGCTTTCTAAATTGGGGCGCGAAGTGATATTTTTAGTAAAGTTATGAGTTATAAATTGATTATTTCTTAATTTATAACCATTAACCATTAACAATTAACCATAAACAATTAACCATAAACAGCTTCAGGTCTAATAATTAAATCCCCGCTTGGTCTGCGGTCAATTACATAGGTTTCAAAGCGGTTTAAATTAACATCAAAATGCTGCGCTAATCTTTGTTTAATTGTACTGTCATTCATCGCAGCATTCAGGTTTACTTGTGCCTCTTGCATATCGTATGAACGACCTTCAAAGCGAATGTGAACCATTGCGATCGCCCCCTTTTTTATGTTCCTATGAATGTTTTTTTGGAGGTGTTTTGTTTGTCTATATGCTTATACTACAATCGTATTACAAAAGTGTCAAGAGGATGGGAATATTTTTTTGGAGACTAGCTAATGCCTTACTCCGTCTCAGTTTCAATAGTGTAGTATGATATATTGCTATGCGATCGCTAATGAATATTCAAAAATCTTTCTAGTTTCCCCCCTTAACAAGGGGGGATTGAGGGGACTTTATATAAAGTCAATCTTTCAATAATAAGTTGACTTATGAATTAAAGATTGGAAGTTTCTGCTTGTGATTCTTCATCTTCTGCTTGTGTTTGCACTTCTGCTTCATCTTGGTTCCGAGGTTCGCGTTTTTGTATTCTCGCATTTGCCGATGGAGCGCGAAAAGAGGGAATATTGCTGAGAACGGCAATAATTCCGGTTCTTCCTGTCTCGATAGTAGCGTCACTAAGTACTTCTAAAACTTCAACGCTCAATATCTCTTGGATTATCTCCTTAAGTTGTGGTTTAATTGCTTCATCAAGGTCATTTCTCACTTGTTCTGCGAGTTCTTGTCTACCAGCTTGCGCTAGGACTTGTTCTGGTGGAGTAATCGAATTTTCGATGACTAGAAGTAAATTGTGATCGCTTAATTGACAAGTAACTTTACTCGGTTGATGTCCTAGCTGTTCGCGATAAAAAGCTTGGATGCGTTGCGATACTGTGCGTTCGATTTGACCACGAGTTGGTGTGGATGTAGATGTTGTCATTTTATTTATTTCCATAAAACATTCAGACTGCTATTAATTAACTTGAGTATTTCGTTTATGCTACGAATATATAGGTTTTTTACTAGCAGTGTAAGCAAAATAAAAGGCTGCAAAAATTACAATTCCACAGTCATTATATTTATAATATTCTTTTTTATACTTTATATGCACCATCCTCGTGTCGTATTTACTATCATATTTACTCACCCACAAGAATGAGATTCTAAAATATTTACTCTATCAATATGTATAAAGTCAAATAAAGGTAGATATGAATTATAGGATTGACAATTTAAAACTTATATACTACGCAAAATGCGCTACGGGGAGTATTTCCGTGGACACTTTTGTGCATTTGAATCGCTAAAAAACTCCGGGTTTCATCATGGATGAGGTTTATGTATATATCTGAGGCTATATTTTTGATGCAAAAATTATTACATTACTAAGACTTGCTTATTTCCATTGATGGATGCACTATTAGTAAACCTTCATCTAATCTAAAGATTAATAATTAGTAAACTAAATACCCAACACTAAAGTCGATTCACGATGGATGCAATCTGGGTAGGGTGAGTATAGCAATGAGCGAAATCAGCATTGTTTTGATCGAAGACCATGACCTAGCACGTATGGGGTTAAAAGCAGCACTACAGACGAATAGCTCGCTTCAAGTAGTTGGTGAAGCTGCTAATGCCACCAAAGGA
Source organism: Calothrix sp. CSU_2_0 (assembly GCA_012034595.1). GTDB lineage: Bacteria > Cyanobacteriota > Cyanobacteriia > Cyanobacteriales > Nostocaceae > Brunnivagina. The sequence goes on from JAAUPE010000004.1 coordinate 28,077, forward strand.
TTGAAACTACTGCAAACATCCAAACCAGATGTGGCAGTTGTCGATCTTGGCTTACCGGATATGGATGGAATCGAATTAACACGTAGATTCCGTAAGTATCAACAAGAAACTGGAATTGGAGGGACAAAGATTTTAGTTTTGACGATGAACCATAGTGAAGATGCTGTACTGGCAGCATTTGCCGCAGGTGCAGATTCGTATTACATGAAGGATACAAGTATTGATAAGTTAACCGAAGCGATTCAAGCGACTCATGGAGGCAACTCATGGATCGATCCAGCAATTGCGAACGTTGTGTTGCGACAGATACGCCATGTGGTATCTGAAAAGGAAATATCAAGCAAACAACCTAAAACAGTTAAAATTGAAGCGCTGGAGAGCGAATACGAGCAAGTATTAGAAACTTATCCCCTAACCCAGCGTGAACTTGAGATTTTAGAGCTAATCGTTGCTGGATGTAGTAACGGACAAATTGCCGAGAAGCTTTATATAACAGTAGGTACAGTCAAAACCCACGTTCGTAACATTCTCAACAAATTATGCGCTGACGATCGCACTCAAGCAGCAGTTCGTGCATTGCGAGCAGGATTAGTTGTTTAAAAGTAGCTAAATAAGTTTTTAATAGTCGCAAAAAGAAGGTTAATTTTAGTTACCTAATTTTAGCAATTTTAAATAAATTTTTAGTTTTGATTTAATATTAATTTCAATTTAATAGTAGATGCAATACTTAATTGAATACTGTAACTCTACTGAATCTGTTGTCAATTACCAAGAAACAATACCGTAGTCAGCGAGCAGATACAGCTTGATATTTTTGTATAATTGTTGAATTTGCCTTACTTTTGGGCAAGAGTACAAAGAGTTTTATTATTCTTGCCTAATTCAAAAAATCTACAACTGAATACACAGAATAAAAGCATACCTAATTAATTTTTGCTCCTACCTCCTGCCTCCTGCCTCCTGCCTTCTGTCTTCTGCCTCCTACCACTTACCGTCGATTTAACTCTTGCAACCACACATCTAAATCTCTCAATCTTTGATTTGTCACCCTTGCATAGCAACTGATTCGTGTTGGTGGTTCCAGACTTCCCCCTTCATACATTCCACCTTCAAACCCACAGGAAGTATCTCGATATTTAACCCAGTTTTCTTGAGAGGCAATTAAACGTTTTTTTTGAGCTAAACTTAATTTCGTCTGCATTTGTTTATACACACTAATTAACTTTTTGTCCGCTTCTCTGTACGCACTTCTCCCGCACTCAATCATATCTCGTGTTGTTTGCGGGTCTTTACAATTAGGTGGTGGCAGAGTTTGTGAGATTTTGTTGGGATAATTTTTTGTAATCTTTTGTGCCAAGCTAGGTGTAATATTAGCCCCCAACAATAATCCGGTTAGTAATAATAAGGTTACTTGCAAGTGTAATTTCATTCTTATTCCTCACCTTGACAGTGCGATCGCTTTACGTATCACAATCGTAATCACTAATTCCTCATGATTATTAATGATAGCAGCGTTGGTTTAATCACCTTAAATACTTAATACAAACTAAGCAAAAATTATAGTAGTTTAGATATTAAGGCTTTTAAATAGATACTTTTATGTGAATAAACCTGAAAATGAAATTAAAAGAGTTAGGATGATATTTTATACATTAATTTGAATTTAGGCTGATTGAGAATAGCAAAAACAGAGCCACTTGTTTATAAAAATTTAAGAATTGAACATTAAATAGGATTCAAGACTTACCCAAACTGGGAGCATACGACCCATCATTTACAATTGGGTAAGACAGCGTATTATCCTCTAAGATTATACTGAGGCTTTTTATGTTACGTGTGACAATTGATGAAATTCAACGCGATCCTTCAAAGTATCTGCGTCAAGTGGAGGCAGGTGAAACTTTTGTGATTATTCAAGCAAACAAGGCGATCGCTGAACTTAGACCGATTTCCAGCAAGAAAGAATTACGACCTTTTGGTTTGTGTGCAGGCAAGTTTACTGTTCCAGATGATTTTGATGCTCCTTTGCCAGAGGATATTCTCAGTGCAGCTGCAGACCCACACACTTCAGGAGAACTCATGTTTGACCAAAAATTTGGGATACAAGCCCCGTCTTTCAACGATACGAATTATTAGTGCGCGAAAAGTAACCCGCTCAGAAAGATTTGGATTGACGCATACCTATCACCTGCGATCGCAAGCTGGTAAATTCATTGGAATCCCTTTGTACGCGAAGCGTTGCCGAAGTCTAGCAAGAATTGTCGTACCTTAGTCGAGGAGTATTAACCATGATTCCCCTATCTCCTTTCTAAGCCATCACCATCCCACCATCAACGTTAAAGACTTGCCCGGTAATATAAGCCGCAGCCGGATCGGCAGCTAAAAAGCGCACCATTCCCGCGATATCCTCCGGTTGACCGAACCGAGCTAGGGGAATAAATTTTAAAATTTCTGCGGTATTGCCGAGTTCGCTGGTCATGTCGGTGGCAATGAAACCGGGAGCTACAGCATTTACTGTAATACCTCGTGAAGCGAGTTCCTTGGCGACAGTTTTGGTAAACCCAATTACCCCAGCTTTAGCAGCGCTGTAGTTTGCTTGTCCGGGGTTGCCCATTTGCCCGGCAACGGAGGTAATGCTAATAATCCGTCCGGAGCGCTGTTTGAGCATGATTTTACTCACAGCACGAGTGCAAAGAAATACACCAGTTAAATTTAAATCTATCACGGCTTGCCAGTCTTCTGGCTTCATTCTGAGTAGTAATCCATCGCGAGTTATACCTGCATTATTAACTAAAATATCGACGCGACTAAATTTTTCCATGACCGCGTTAATTAGCGCGTCCACTTGGTCAGCTTTGGAAACATCTGCTTGGAGCGCGATCGCATTACCTCCAGCTTGGGTAATGGTATCAACAACTGCATCGGCAGCACCACTAGAAGCGGCATAATTAACGACGATAGCCGCACCCTGCTTGGATAATTCGAGTGCGATCGCGCGTCCAATTCCCCTAGATGCACCCGTAACAATCGCAACTTGACCTTTTAATGTTTGCAAGTTTTCTGGTAGCAGTTCCATTCAAGATTCCTCACAATTTTTAATTCACGCGCAAATTTATCTTACAGGTTAATGGGAATTGCGTAGCTCGCAAACCATCGGGTATTACGAATTAAAAATTTCCCTTTTTCTTTCCCATTTTCTGCTTTTGCCCAACTAAGATTAGAGACGAACTATAACCATAGATAAATCGGTGCTATATGGCTACGAAAAAGCAATTTAATAGTTTTGAAGAAATGCTTGCTAATTCAGATGTGCCCGTATTGGTTGATTTTTACGCTGATTGGTGCGGACCTTGTAAGATTATGAGTCAGGTTTTAGAACAGGTCAATGCTCAACTCCAAGGTCGGATGCAGGTTGCCAAAATTGATACTGAAAAGTATCCCCAATTAGCAACCCAATATCAAATTTATGCATTACCAACACTGATTTTATTTAAACAGGGTCAGCCTGTAGATAAAATTGAGGGTGTAATGCAAGCACCCGATTTAGTCCGACATTTGGAAGCCAAACTTTAAAACTTCAATTTGTATATTTATAGGGGAGAGGGGCATTAGATACTTAATTCGGATCGAAATAATGATGCCTTTAAAGCCTCTCTCCTTGGAGGTCAAGTTAAGAGTACCTCACATAGTACTTTTAACCAATCGTTAACTCAATATCACATGCGATATACCTTTGGCTTTAAGCTTTGTTTATCGCAACACTATTGTAGGGTGGATTTGTTCTACTTCTAAAGGTAAATTTTTTGACTGAAAACGTTAAATTGCTAAGGATTGCGTAAATATGATTTTTGTATGGCATTGTTCTCAATCTGAGTACGAAAATGTTCCATCATTTCGAGAATCTCATCATGCAACTGTTGATATTCTTCACGATCGAGTAATAAATATTCACCATGAGCAATTCCATTTCTGCGCTTCAGCAATTGTTCATTAATAATGACCTCTTTCGTTTTATAAAAAGAGTAGTCTAAACCCAGGATACAGACAATCTCTCGCAAAATATCGGAAGATAAATTAGAACCTGTTGAAATTACATCTTCAAAAGGAAGTGAAGTTTTTTGACTTGCCTGAGTCAGCATGAAATTAGCAACTTCTGTAAATATTGTTGCCTTATTGGTTTCGCTTGCCTCTTTGAGCTTAAATTTCATTGCCACAGCCACAAAATTTATAGCCAATTCATCATAGGTTAATTTTTGTCTGGAAACGAATTCCAAATAACTAGTTGCAACAGTTTTGATATATCCTTCCCATAGTTGATAACCTTTGTAAACCGTCAACAACATCCCAAATACCATCTTCCCGTTGAGACACAAAGATAGGTGGGATGGGTATACCTAATAGAATAGATTCAATTAATTTGGTTTTCTGATAATCAGACCAACGAAAAAATCTTTGAAATTCTGGATGAATTTCGATTTCTTGTTGCTGATATAAACTAATCCATTCACCAATGGATGTTGAGTAGCGATCGGAGCGAATTTCCTGCCTTTTTTGGTCAATTTCAGATTGGAGTGTATCTAGTTTTTCTCCGATATTCATAACTATCGCTTCCAATATGTCTAGTAGTAAAAATAATGACTAAGTATGTTGATTGAATTGACAACATACCTTCTATTGTAGCGATCGCATGTTTGATAGAGACGCTTTGTAAAACATCTCTATCAACTTGGATTAGTTTCTTACAATTGCAGCAAACTTTCGACTTCCTGCAATTTTGCCCTAGCAATATCTAAACCAGGAGATAATTCCAGCGCTTCGGTGTAATATGCGATCGCTTCTTCTAACTTACCCTGTCGCTGCAAAATTTCACCCAAAACCGCATAATACTTGCCATTTTGCGAATCTAATCCGAGCGAATTTAAATTGCAATTATCTAATCTCAGTGTTCCCTTTTCGTGAAACTTAATTACATCTTCCCGATTTTTTCATCCAACTCATACCATCTTTGTAAGCGATACGCCTTTGGTGTTAAGCTCCGCTTATCGCAACCTTATTTAAACTTAAAGCCAGAAAAGTATCGCGATAAATTACTACCTAAATTTTCTGAATTGGATAATACTAATCATCGAGAATTACCAGCTATATAAATAATTTTATGGATATCTAGTTTAATGCCTTTATATAAAAAATATTCTGCTTATCTATTTACAAATTAATATCTATAATCATCTCTTTTTCTTCGTCTATTACCTGTCGAGCGACGACGAGGTTTGTCGTTTTCATCGTTGTCGAGACGACTGCTTACTTCCGTGAAAAAATCGCGACGCAAAATTGGATAGTCACTTACCCATAAATCACGACTAGGAATATAAATATCACTGATTTCTTCAATAGTACTCAGGTCTCCACGATTTGACATTACCAATAATTCTGCCCATTGACCCGATGAAATTGCTTTATATGCAACCCTTAGTGGTGCTTGAAATTCGGCTATGAATCCTGTGTCATCACCAATTTCTAAATTGATTCGTTTTTCGCGGTTTTCAACAATTACTAAATCACCTTTATTATTAACTGTTTCCTGCTTACCAATTAATTCTTCGGTAATCCAGAAATCTAATATACGACCGCGAAAAAAACCACTATATTTGTAGCGACGACATTTAAGGTTTCGCTGGCTAGCTTGAAATACTGGACCCCATAACCAATAAAATGCACCAATTATTCCAACGATAAAAACCACAGGAAAATCGACTTTAAAAAATACTTTAACGAGTAAAATTATCGCAGCACTCACAACAGAAATTAGTAACCGTTGTAAAAAATTTGAGAATTTACCCCAATAGTATTTATATTGAGGACCTGTGGCAATCAGTGGAATAAGTTGTTCAAATTTTTCGCGGGTTAGTGGAACAAGCATAAAGACGATTTTAGATTTTAGATTTTGGATTTTCGTAGAGACGTTCCGGTGGAACGTCTTTATTAAAATATATTGGATTGTGGATTGTGGATTGTGGATTTTAGATTTTGGATTTTGGATTTTGGATTTTGGATTGTGGATTTTGGATTGTGGATTTTGGATTAGGGAAAACATTTCTATGGGTATTAAAATTGCTAACTACCCCATCCCCACAGAGTTATTTTGCCTTCCCTAATTTACCTTTCCTCTAATTCCCTACTCCCTATAATATTTTTTCTAATCCATATACTAACGACTTTAACTGCTGAACTTTGCGAATTGCCAGTAAAACACCTGGCATATAACAAGCGCGATCGCTTGTGTCGTGACGCAAAGTATAAATTTGACCTGCTGCCCCAAATATTACCTCTTGATGAGCAATTAATCCTGGGAGCCTAATACTATGTATTCTAATCCCTTCTCCCGCTTCGCTACCTCTTGCACCTTTGATTTTCTCTTCTTCTTGTACTTGGGGTGGGTTAAAAGTTTTACCCATTTCCGCGAGTAATTGTGCGGTTTGAATCGCTGTACCACTGGGAGCATCAGCTTTTTGGTTGTGGTGGAGTTCAATAATTTCCACATGGTCAAAGTATTGCGATGCTGCTACTGCTGCTTGTTGTAATAACACCATCCCAATCGAGAAGTTGGGAATGATTAAACAACCTGTGCTGGCTTTTTCGGCAAAGTCGGCTAAATCTTGTAACTTTTCTGGACTCAAACCCGTTGTACCCACCACCGGACGAATCCCATATGCGATCGCACTCCGCACGTTATCATAAACCCCACTGGGATGGGTAAAGTCTACCATCACCCCTGGTTGCATTTGCCTCTCCCCTGCCACATACCCCAACATCGGTTCGAGTTGGTTGGTAATTGGTACTTCTAAGGGTTCGCTTAAACCTGCTAATTCCCCCGCATCTTTCCCTTGATGTTCGGAACTGGTATCTAAAGCACCCATCAATACCATATCGGATGCTTGCGCTACAGCTTTCACTACCTCACGCCCCATTTTACCCGCCGCACCATTAATAATTACCGGAATTGCACTTTGATTGGACATTTTTCTAAAATCTGTTTTGAGCTAACAAAGGAATTTTAAAGGACTTTGGGATTGTCTAATTTGAGATTTTGAATTTAGGACTAATTCTAGCGCTATGATATCTTTCTTGCGATATGCCTCCGAGATTAAGCTCGCGAAACTTTGCTACTCTTAATGCATCCCACAGCAAGATTTCGCTGCTTACCGCTTGCGAATATTCTAAAAATGATTATCATTAAATATTATGACTATACCTATTATCACTGTTGTTGCGGGTTTGGCTGGTTGCGGTAAAACCACTTGGATTTCCCAGCAAATTAGTCACGCTAACGCAGGCAATATATTATACTTTAGTCCTGGTACTGGTAATCTGCCGATTGACCAAGCACGTCTTGCGGCTGATTTTCCCCATATTCAGGTTTTTAAAGATGGGCAAGAAATTGAATTTATCCAGCAGATGATATTAGCAAATGCTGTTTTTATTGAACTGGGTGCATATTTAGAATTAGATGCAGTCGAGCAAATTCTTGATGATTTACCTTATCAAAAAGTCGCTGTTATTTCACCACAAGAAAAAATCTCGGAATATCAAATTTGGGCGCAGGACATAGTTCGAGGTGCAATGATTAATACTAATATCAATCCTACAAAACTATGGCGTGTGCCAACCCAAGGACAAGTAATAGATGAAGAAAGTTTGAGGGAATTTTGGTATGAATTAACTCAAGGTGCTTACGGTCAAGTAATTCGTGCCAAAGGTATATTTGATGTGGCTGATGGTAGACAAATTTATGGTGATTTTGTTGCGGGAGTTCCATCAGTTGATTTTCTGGAATTAGACTTACCTCGTCATCTCGAAGGTAGACCCCAAAGATTCAGTGGAATCGAAGTTTTGGGGGAAGATTTGGATGAAGTTGTTATGCGACAAACTTTAGTCGATTGTTGTTTGTTAGATGCTGCAATTGGTCAATATCAACAACAGGTAAAACAGATTTTATTAGAGGGTTCAGTAGAGTGAAAATAGCAGTAATATCATGTATTCATGGTAATTATCCAGCTTTAGATACAGTTTTATTAGATATAGATAAACACAAAGCTGAAAAAATCTATTGTCTTGGTGATTTAGTCGGGTATGGTCCCCATCCTAATGCTGTGATTACCCAAATTCGGGCTTTAGATATTCCCACCTGTGCGGGATGTTGGGATGAGGATATTGTGGAAGGATTAAATGCCTGTGATTGTAGTTATCCTTCACTTTTAGCAGAAAAAAGAGGTATACAAGCACATGAATGGACAAATAACGAAATTCATCCCGAACATCGAGAATATTTAGCGCAATTACCCCAGATTTTCAAACAAGATAATCTAGCATTTGTTCACGGTAGTCCCCATAGTAATCACGAGTATTTATTACCTGAACTTGATGCTTTTGTTGCTTTGGAACGGGTAATTTCTACAGAAGCAGATATCTTATTTTGTGGACATACCCATGTACCTTATGTGAGAAATTTGGAAGGGGGAAATTTAAAAATAATTGTTAGTGGAGAAGGTCATCAAGAAAAAGATAAAAGCTTTGATGCACCTTTAAAGCGAATAATTAATGTTGGTTCGGTGGGTGAACCTCGACATGGACGACCGAATGCTACATACGTAATTTACGACACTGAAAGCGAAGAAGTCACTTTGCGGGAAGTTGAGTACGACTATCAGAAAACCTGTGCGGCAATTATCGAAAAAGGTTTACCATCTATCTTCGCATGGCGTTTGGCACGGGGAATTGAGTTTGCTGAACGTGCAGATGATCCCACCCATGTTTGTACTAAATAAAAAGGGAATTTGGCATTGGTAATTGGCAAAGTAGAGCGTATTACGAATTTATTTATGTGGGCAATTTTAAGCGGAGTTGAAGGTAATTTGGCAGCTTATAATGCGGTAATTAGTGATATTTACCGTCAAAATCGCAATTTGGAAGCTGTATATATTTTAGGTGATGTTGTCGGTGCAACACCGGAATCGGAAGCAGTGGTAGAACGGGTAAGAAACCCACTGCAAGGTGAATTTGAACCTTTGGTATGTAAGGGTTGGTGGGAAGAACAATGTTTAATTCTCTATGGATTGGGTGTTGTTGGAGAAGCGATCGCACTGTTGGAAAAGTATGGTGGTGATACAGTCAAAACTTTGGCTGAATCGGTTTCGCGGGATACTTTGCAATGGATACGGGGTTTAGATTTTGGTTTTTTTGAATTGGACTGTTTATTACTTCATGGTTCCCCATTGGGGGTTGAGGAAGAATTAACACCAGAAACACCGGCAATTTTAATGTGCGATCGCATTTCTCGAATGCAGGCAAATAATTTGTTTTGCGGACGTTCTGGTTTAGTGTTTAATTATCAATTGCAAGCAGCTTCGATTAGTTCCACTGTCACAACTCTTGATACTCCTGCATCGACACAAACCCTCTCTGTCACGAATTTACGCCAAATCATTGGTGTGGGAAATGTCGGACGTATACCAGGTAGAGCAACTTACACGCTTTACGATCCAAATACTAATAAGGTTGAGTTTCAGCAGTTATCTTATTAAAGATTTAAGATTTCCAAACTGTGGAATATTTTATTGTAAGTTGGGTGGAAGCGCATTAGAGATATTTGTAATGATATGAGAAATCTACATTTGCGCTGTAACCCAACATTTTATGATGATGATTTTAGGGGAATATGTAATCAACCAAAATTTTTAAAACGTGAATTTTAATCATTTGATTTAGATGTTTTTGTGGTTTGAATAATTTCCGTTTTCCTCATCTCATCTGTTGGGTTACTATGCGAGAAGTAAGCTATACCAACCTACCTCATATCATCTGTTGGGTTACGCACTCGCTGACTCCCAAACTACGAAGGATTACTAATTTCAGTGAGTCTTGAAATCCAGGTGAAACAATGATTGTAGAGACAAGATGACTTTATATTTAACATTGGGTATCGCGTTAGTTTTATCTTCTACTTGATTGGATGCTTCTGGTGGTAATGAATTTTTTCGCTTTGGCTGGATTCGAGAGAATCTTTAATTGGATTAATATTGACAACACCAAGTTTTTCAGTTTCTTTACTTTCTTTATTTCCTCTATTTCTTGCCAAAGTATTATCTGGAGAATCCAGAACTAATTCTTTGATAATTGGTAGTTCTTGTGCTATCCCCAATAATGGGATATCGATTAAAGGTAAGGAAATAGTTGCCGTTGTACCTTGATGGATTCCAGCACTTTCTAAACTAATTGTTCCTCCCATTAATTCCATCAAGTTGCGAGAAATAGCTAGTCCTAAACCAGTTCCTTCAAACTTGCGATTTGTGGAACCTTCGACCATGACGTAGGGACGAAATAATTTTTGCTGCTGATTCGGTTCGATACCAATACCTGTATCTTGAATTTTGATGATTACATGGGGTATGCTAATTAATTGATTTTGTCGCTTAATTTCTGCACTAATCGTAATGCTACCTTCTTCTGTAAATTTTGTAGCATTGCCGATGATATTGATCAAAACCTGCTTTAATTTTTGAGGATCTGCTTTTACTAGCATTGGTTCGGAAAACTCTGGAATATTGAAATGTAAACCCTTTTGTTGAATATTCACAGATTGTAAGTTAATAACGTCTTTTAATATTTGACGTAAATCAACTTCTTCCAAAAATACTGATAATTTTCCAGCTTCTATTTTGGAGATATCAAGTAAATCGTTAATAATTGCTAGTAGGTGAATTGCAGTTTCATCAGCTCGTTTGAGAAATTCTAATTCTTCTTCCCTATCGTCACATAAATCTTCGCGCACAACTCGAACACAGTTGATAATAACATTGAGTGGATTTCTTAATTCGTGTGATGTTGTTGCTAAAAATTGGCTTTTGACTTGATTTGCTGTTTTTGCATCTTTCCAGGAACTTTCAATTTCTTCAGCCCATACTTTGAGCCGTTCAACCATTCTATCTATAGCTTGGGCAAGCTGGTTAAATTCGCGAATTTGGAAGTTGTCGGGTACAGGTTGTGTTTGCGAATTTGAATTGATATTTAAGGCATAATCGCGCAATTGTTCGACTGGATTTGCCAGATAACGTGCGATATATAAAGATGCTAATAAACAAGCACCAATTAAGCCTATTGTCAATACCACAAGAATTATTTTGATTTCCGTTAACCCATATAAAGCATTATCTAGAGTTGTGACATCCAATATTACCCATTTTTGATTTGTGGTGTTGGGAATTGGACTGGGGATTGCTGTATAACCTGCGAGTAATTCTTCACCTTGTTTTTCAAAGAAGAACTGCAAGCTATCTTGTTTGCCTGCGATCGCATTGCGGACAATCTTCTTTAATCTTGATGCGTCGCTATGTTGGGCAATATTTGTACCGATTCGTTCGGGAATGGGATGTGCCAAAATTGTCCCATTATCGGCAATCACAACCGTCGATCCAGTTAGCAATCCTGGTGTATTTTTACTTTTCTGCTGTAACTCGGATTGAATCGATAATAAATAACGTATATTTCCAGCATTATTATATATCGGAGATGTCAGAATCAACTGTAATTTATTTTGTGTACCTCGTTCTACATTTCTCAGGGACTTAATATATACTTTAGGCGGAACAACAACTCTGATGTGGATATTATTTTCTGTTCCTGCCCTCTCTGATGATAAAGTTAGATTCGTCCCATGATTATTTAAACTTTTTCCATCCAAAGGTTCATCACCACAAGTACTAGCAATAACTTGATTGATTTCTAAGTCACTAAATTGAGTGCATTCAATTTGTTTTGGTAAATTTTGTTCGAGTAAATTAATAAATAGCTGCACATCAACTTTTGAACCCGATCGCATGACAGTTGTTTGACTCGCAGTAGACAAGTTCGCTTTAAGACTTGCTACTGTATCTAAAATTTTTTCTCCTTTGAGAATTGCATTTTCCGTTAAATTTTGACGTGCAGTATCTAACTGGGTATAACGAGCTTTTTTGAAGACTACAATTTCACCAATCAACAACACTGGAACTGACAAAAGCAAAATCCTTGTCACTAGCAAGCGACGAAATGATAATTGACGCAGTTTAGACATCGGCAATCTCACTTAGCATACGCAAACCACAAAAGCTACGATATACAATTTGATAACAGAAAGTTATTAAATAATAATTATCGCTCTGAGTGGCACAATTATTACTGCAACTTGATTTTTTTTTCCCATAAACTGGAATTAACAATCTATCAAGCATTGAAATTACCTGTGTAACTGTTGCTTTGTTTACATGGCGACACCAGGAACACTATGTTCCCTAACTTCACTAAATCTCAGCTTGAATAGCTAATGTCAGAACAGCCACAATAATTAAAACGAGTAAAACAGACAGAACAATCAAAGACTATCTTAATCTACATACTTATCAGTATATAATGTTGCTACATCGTCCTTATGTTACAGTCATCCTCGCAATGAGTGCAGATGGCAAAATTGCGGATTTTCAACGCTCCCCCGCAAAGTTTGGCTCGAAACTTGACAAAGCACACCTGGAAAACCAAATTGCCAGTTCAGATGCAGTATTATTTGGTGCTGCAACTCTTAGGGCTTATGGGACAACAATGACTGTATCGAAACCTGATTTGCTGCAACACAGGGAAAAGGCAGATAAACCTTCACAGCCTCTTCATATAGTAATTACAGAAAGCGCTAAACTCAATCCGGAAATTCGCTTTTTTCAGCAACCTGTTCGACGTTGGTTGTTGACAACCCATGTAGGGGCTAGTTTTTGGCAAAATCGTCTAGAATTTGAAAGGATTTTAGTTTTTGAGAGAGATTGCGAAAAAAAGGATCGGGAAATCAATCAAAAAATCGACATAACAGCAGCATTAGAACATTTTCAGATTGAAGGGATAAGGAACCTGGCGGTTTTGGGTGGTGGTACAGTTGTTGCGTCAATGTTCGAGTTAGATTTAATCGATGAATTATGGTTAACGGTTTGCCCTTTGATTTTGGGAGGTGCGATCGCACCAACTCCCGTGGAAGGTAAGGGATTTCTGGAGAAGTTAGCACCACGTCTCGAACTGATGGACGTGCAAACTGCCGAAAATGAGGTTTTTTTGCATTATCGGGTGAAAAGATAAGGCTCAGATGTTGGCTTTGACATATACTGAGTAGTTAAAGTTTACGCAAAATTAGTGTTTACAGTAGGGGCGAACGGCCGTTCGCCCTTACAATATTCAAGCCGTTCGCCCTTACAATATTCAAGACAAGTTTTTTGCAATACACTGTTTCACGATCGCTTTTCATCGCATTTCCCACAAAGTCAGCAGATTAGTTGACATCCTCCCCACCTTCTGGGTTTGCCAGAAGGTGGGGATTCCAAGAATCACTTGTTGGGTTTTCTCTTTCCACGAGTCGGCTTATCGTAGAGAAGAGAAAACGAATTTGTTGATGTAACATCAAGGAACTGCGTTAACGTCTTAGCTGTCCTATCCTTAAGAAGATAACAGAGTGTGGTGGGTGAAATTGTGTTTTTTAGCGTTGTTATTCCGACATATAATCGCAAACCGATATTAGAGAAATGCCTGAAAGCGCTAGAAATGCAGGAAATTAGCGCATCAACTACTATCCAAGACTACGAGGTTGTGGTTGTTGATGATGGTTCGACTGATGGGACATTGCAATGGTTAGAGGAATGCAAAAACGAGTTTCCCCACGTGCAAGTATTTGAGCAAAATCATCAAGGACCTTCGGCGGCAAGAAATTTGGGAGTTCTGCAAGCAAAAGGCGATACAATCATTTTTATTGATAGCGATTTAGTTGTCACCAAAGTCTTTTTACAATCCCATGCCGATGCCTTAGTTGATGGGAAAAATAAACTAGGTAGTGACAAATTTTTTACCTATGGTGCGGTCATTAATACGGCTAATTTTGAAAATCCCACTTCCGAACCTTATAAAATTACAGATTTTTCACGAGCATTCTTTGCCACAGGAAATGTTGCGATCGCAAAGCATTGGTTAGTGGAAGCTGGGCTGTTTGATACGGAATTTCAATTGTATGGTTGGGAAGATTTAGAATTGGGGGTACGCTTAAAAAATCTCGGATTAGTTCTCATAAAATGTCCCCAAGCTGTGGGATATCACTGGCATCCAGCTTTTAGTATCGACGAAATTCCTAGTTTAATCGATAAAGAGATTCAACGGGGCAAGATGGGAGTTTTGTTTTATCAAAAGCATCCCACTTGGGAAGTGCGGTTGATGATTCAAATGACTTTATTACACAAAATATTGTGGGGAACCCTGACGTTAAATGGTTTTTTGAATGAGCGCACAATGTTACCAATTTTGAAATGGTTGATTAGTATTGGTCAATCGCAGTTAGCGTTAGAATTAGCGCGAATATTTTTGAATTGGTATAACGTTAAAGGTGTATATCAAGCTTACGCGGAGATGCAGGGTTAAAATCTCACCAGAATTATGCTTATTGCAAAGCCAATGCTACTATACCAAAAGTGTTGGATATCCAGCTTGCGATCGCACGTGATTAAGTGTGCGTCGCTCCAAATTGTCATGCCACTAGCACTGGATAATTGAGCTTCCACGAAGCGTGTAGAAGTGCCTATTTTTGTATGGGAATTGGAGTGCGATCGGTTTTCTAGTAAATTGTTAACGGTGAAGCTCAACGGCGGCAGATAACCTTTGGGCGCTAAACCAATATCTCCGTTCCGTCCATTGCAGCGCAGTGTTAGGCGGCTGGCAGCTTCGATCACTTGCGGCTTTTCCAGTAACCAGGCTCACGACTGCAATGCATAACCGCCAAAATTAAAATGTAGTCTTGCTCAATTGTATAGAGAACACCATAAGGAAACTTACGCGCCATACACCGCCGAACATCTTCATCAATTTCAGCGTAACGGGTTGGAGACTCTCTGATCCGATAAACTGTATCCTCGAGCGCGTTTATGAACGCTTGAGCAACCTCAACCTTCTGCTCTGTGTAGTATTGAACTGCTTCAGCGTATTCATTCAGTGCTTCAGGATGAAATACGTACCTCATGGCTCAATCAGCCGTCTGACTTGCGCTAAAGCATCTTCGCCTGAAATTGGTTGAATAGAACCATTTCGCACCTCATCTCGTCGGCGCTTGGCTTCAGCTACCCAAACTGCCTGAATTACTGAGTCGGTATCGAACTCCAAGCTTTCCACCAACTTATCTGCCAGGAGTGCTCTTGACTCACTAGGCAAGGATAATATTTCCTCAGTCAATTGCTCAATTGAGCGCATAATACCAATCCCTCGCAGAAAGCTGAATCCTAGACAATTGTAGCAAAATCTGACATGAGAAGAACTTCAGGAAGTAGCCATCCACCTCAGCCACCATATTAGAACGAAAATACCCTCGTGCCCAATATGAATGGATTTGGCAGTTTGTTTTTCCTTCTGGAAATATATCCAAATATCCCCGTAGCGGAGAAGTTCGTCGTCACCATCTACATGAAAGTATTTTGCAAAAAGCCTTAAAACAAGCGGTTCGTCAAGCTGGTATTCAAAAAAAGGTGGGTTGTCATACGTTTCGCCACAGTTTTGCTACCCATTTATTGCAAAATGGCTATGATATCCGTACCGTCCAGGAATTACTCGGACACAAAGACTTAAAAACTACTATGATTTATACCCATGTTCTCAACCGTGGTGGTAAGGGTGTGCGAAGTCCTTTAGATGGATAATTGATTGCGATAGTTTAAGCCGAACGCTACAATTTTCCCGCGATCGCACGTGATTAAGTGTGCGTCGATCCAAATTGTCATGCCACTAGCACTGGATGATTGAGCTTCCGGGAAGCGTGTAGAAGTGCCTATTTTTGTATGGGAATTGGAGTGTGATCGGTTTTCTAGTAAATTGTTAACGGCTAAGTTGAGCGGCGGTCAGAATCCTTTGCGTCCTTACCAAGGACTCCCGTCCGTCCGCTCCAACGTGTTGTTAGACCGCGTTTTCGCGACAAGCTCACAACTTCTCTACCGCTTTCAGCTTCCTTCTTGCGTAAATCTTCAAATATTGCATCTAGGTTATAATTGAAAGATTTTGCATACGCTTCGCGGATTTGGTGAATTTCTTCGACAATTTCATCTTCCCACATGACCTAATCTCCCATCAGTTCGTTTGGCGTGCAGAGAACGGGCAACACGTAGCCAAAATCGAGGCTAATCTCTGCCAACTTCCCTTGGATTTGAGCGTTAGCGATATGCTTACAGTTCCACGTTAGCAGATAATCCATGCCGTGGACTGTTGCAGCAGCGATATGAATTGCGTCCACTCTCGCTTTCGGAGGCAGATTACTCCGGGATAGGAATTGTGCGGCTAAACCTTGTACATCTTTATTTAGTGCTAGTAAGGGAAAATTACGCAGAATTTCTAGCCGTTGAGCCGCGATCGCACCATCTCCTTGTGCAACCTCTTCTAGAACTGCCTCTGAAGTGTAGAGAGTGAAAGCAGTTCGACGAAATTCCCACCAGTCTTTTGTGACCTCCATATTTGCAGCCAGAATCAAGTTTTTGGTTGATCTGGCTGTGAGATAACCCAAGATGCTGGTTTCAATGTATACCGTTTCACTCATATTTAGAAACTGCAAGTTACTTGTTTCGGCAAAATTACGTCGTAATTTTAGTATTTCTCATACTTACACTACTAGATGCACGAATACTCCCAAATATGCCTATTACCGAGGATATGAATGCCAAACCAATTAAGGCGGTTAGCAGTCGAATTTCGATATTACTCGATGCTGGCTTGGACAAATCAGCAAGCTTTGAAAAGAAGCTCCCATATAACATACCTGCGCTTGCAGCAAACGAGGACGAAAAGGCACAAAGGCGAGGAATAGATGGTCGAGCCATGAGGATTGCTGTTACAACAAGCGGTAGTCCTACGAAGAAGTCATCTAGAACAAACAGTGGGTTTCGCCCCTGCCCCCAGCTCCGGATAGTTTCGCCAATCATCAAAGATAAACCAAGGAGAATTGCCCAGACTCTCCAAAACTTCATAACTGATACTCCTTCAAACTAGGCAGAACATTACCTCAATGTTTTACCACACAGCGCCATCCCAAGGATATGGGAGTAAATCAAGTCGAAGCTTTTTTAACCCATTTAGCAGTTCAAGAAAAAGTCTCTGCTTCTACTCAAAATCAGGCTTTTAATGCACTTTTATTTTTATATAGAGAAGTTTTAAATATCGATCTAGGACAGGGAATCAACGCAAAGCAAGCAAAAACTACTCGCTATGTTCCAACAGTTTTAACCGCGAAGTCCTTTAGATGGATAATTGATTGCGATAGTTTAAGCCGCCACAATTTTCCCGCGATCGCCCTACTCCAGGTTGCGATCGCAGGTGATAATTGTGCGTCAACTCAAATTTTCACGCCACTAGCACTGGATGATTGAGCTTCCGCCAAGCGTGTAGAAGTGCCTATTTTTGTATGGCAATTGGAGTGCGATCGCATTTGGTATTAAATTGTTAACGGTTCTGTTCACCCGCCGCGAGTAACCTCTCGGATTCTCCAACTACTTCTATACAGTCGGTGTGCAACAGGCTTGTTGTGCTGCTGTCTACAAATTGCCGACTAGCTTATCGTACTCTGCATGAGTTCCGATCCAGAACCAAGAAATACCGCTTTCTACTTCAACACCCAAAGCACGGTAATCCAATCCTGCTCGAACTGACCAGTACTTTTTACCGATTTTCTTGAAGTGCAATGAGGGATGAGAGGGATCGGCTTTCAAAAGTTCATAGCACTGGTCTGCTGTCTCCTGCACGTTCTTGGGTAAATCGTCATAGCACTTCCAAAATCTTCGGGTTGTGTAGTGCATCAGATTTCTTGGCAATGCCCTGCATTGAACTCAGCGATCGCTTCTGCCGCCAAAGCATCTAGTTTGCCCTCTGCGATGTCTTGTTCTATCTGTTCATCCCAACGCTGATAGTCCACATCCAAAACCCATTGCCTGAGTCGCTGAAACTCATCTGATGGAAGGGTCAGGATAGCTGCTTCAATTTGTTCAAGGGTTGACATATCAGCTTACAACTCGATTAACTGCGATCAACATTATAACTCTGCCACAAGGATCAACTTCCTATTGATCTCATGTGTTCTAATTTCCACTCTACCCACTGGGGATAAGTTTGAACTTCTGTTGGTGCATCTAATTTCCCGCGATCGCCCTATTCCAGGTTGCGATCGCAGGTGATAAGTGTGCGTCGATCCAAATTGTCATGCCACTAGCACTGGATGATTGAGCTTCCGAGAAGCGTGTAGAAGTGCCTATTTTTGTATGGGAATTGGTGTGCGATCGCATTTGGTATTAAATTTTAACGGCTAAGTTGAGCGGTGGCTACTATCCTTCCCATCTCCATCAAGCTCTCTCGCCCGTCTGCTCCAACGTTTTGTTAGACTGGGGTTTCGCGACAAGTTCACGACCTCTCTGCTGCTTTCTGATTGCTGCTTCTGCAAATCAGCAAAGATGGCTTTCAAATTATGACCAAATGAATGAGAATACCTCAAACCCCCTATGGGTATATGTAATTATAATGATTAGATAAATATTTCTTTATACCAAAGTTTAGTCAAATAGTGTAACATTTTAAAACTAGTTTATCCTTAGGCTTGCTACTGCCAAAGGCATGGCAGCAAAGGAAAAATGAGTTATACCTCTGGCAAACATTAGGTGAAATAGTATTACTTTTTTTACCCTTGGTTCCGTACTGGGGGTTTTTATTTAGCAAAATTCAGTAATCAACAGTCAGGATTTAATTACTGGGATGCTGAATCTTTTGTAAGCAACTCCGCTATTTCTTTTCCTTATAGTTGAGGATAAATGCCAGTAATGAAGCCAGTACAAAAGTTGTCAGAATTGGTTGGAAGTATTGAAAAAATTTTAATGCTAACCAACTATTTAGAAAAATCAGAGGAAATAGCAGCGTTATAATTAGCCATTGCAAAAGTTTATTTAGGGAAATCATCATAATTTAAATTTTAGTCAGCGAACATTTAATTTGAAGGGAAGGGAGCATTTACAGAGGCATCCAGCATTTAGGATTCAAAGGTAATACCAATTTGAAAAAACAACGCGACAGATAGATATTTGTAGAGACGTAGCAGTGCTATGTCTCTACCGTTGGATGTGTTACAATCATTATTTGAATTGGGATAAAAAAGCTTTAGAATAGCTTTTTACTTTTGAATATACCTCATATAATTGCAATTTTCTGTCAGATGTCATAACTCACATCAATACCAGATATATCCCATCTCTACATTCCTAATTCAAAACTCCTAACTCCTAATTCAAAACTCTTAACTCTTAACTCTTAACTATATTAAACCCCAGCAAACCATTCATAACCTTGGTCTTCCCAGTATCCTTTATAAATAGATAAATTACTCACTAGAGTAATACGAATCACCCATTTACTTTGTTTATAACCCAGTTTGATTGGTGATGCTAAACGTAAAGGTGCTCCATTATCTACTGGTAATGGTTCACCATTTTTATGGTAGGCTAATAAAGTTTGTGGATGTAGTGCTGAAGCAATATCCCAACTCGAATAATAATTATCTCCCGATAGAAAATAGGCATATTTGACGGTTTCTTTGGGTTGAGCAAGGGCAACAATTTCACTCATCTTTACACCACCCCATTGCACGATCGCAGCCCAACCTTCGACACAAATGTGACGAATAATCATTGATGTTAATGGTAGCGCTTGAATTTCTTTCATGCTCAAATTCAGAGGATTATTCACCTCCCCATCAACTATTAAACGATATTTTTCGATATCGATAATTGGTGTATCTCGAAAAGTATTAACGATTAATCCATTTGGTTCGATTTGATTTGTGGCAAATTCCGGTATAAGTTTTTGCGGTTGGAAGATTAAGGATTCAACTTTTTGGTTGAGTGGTTCGGAAAGTTTACCGGCTACATCTTCAAATATTGGTGTACCACAACCTCCGAGAAGGAAGTTTAACCCTGATAAACCTGATATTTGCAGAAGTTGACGACGTGTTAGTTGTGGACGAGGTATGCGAATTATGCCCATTACGGTTTTTAATTGGAGAAGTAGGTCAGTACAATTCGTAATTAATACCCCACCCATATAGTTAGCTGATGGTGGAGCAATTACCAAAATCATTACCAAAACATCGATTCGGTTAATTTCTGACCTCCAGCTTTCCAACCCAGAAATGAGTGAATGAGGACGAAAATAATCACTGTTGGAACTGAGGAGAAGTGAACGATGCGTAACGCTTGCCAATCCCCAAAGCATTCGACAATCCAAGGAAACTGTGCTGGTTTGTACATACCCACACCTGTAAATATTGCTAGCAGCAGGATAGGGATGATGCTGGTGTAAACAATACGATGCCAAGCATATATTAAACGTTTGGGATTTTTGGTTTTTTGCAGTGCTTTAATATCGTTTGCACCCACAAATTTATGCTGCCAG
Source organism: Calothrix sp. CSU_2_0 (assembly GCA_012034595.1). Classification (GTDB taxonomy): domain Bacteria; phylum Cyanobacteriota; class Cyanobacteriia; order Cyanobacteriales; family Nostocaceae; genus Brunnivagina. The sequence continues at coordinate 48,591 of JAAUPE010000004.1, forward strand.
CGACGGGTTACAAATACGTAAATTCCATACCAGAGCAGGTTTAAGGAAAATGCCCACATGGCTGCAAAGTGCCAGTGTCTACCACCTGCTAACCATCCCCCTAATGTAAAGAGGGGAAAAATATGCAATCCCCCACGTCCTCCGAATACTGGGTTAGCGTTATAAATTTGCAGTCCACTGGTAAGCATAACGAAAATACTAACGATGTTTACCCAGTGAAATATTTTAGCTGCGATCGCGCTTTGCGCGGTTCCCTTCAGGAACATCGCGTAGCGTTTCCCCTGGAGAATCGCTGTAAAGCGGATGCCTTGCACCATCTCTGGAGTTTCCCTGGTTTTAGGTGGAACTGTCATTTTTCGATTCTTAATCTTTTTTTACTTTTTCTCTTTTCTATTTCACTAGTACAGAACGGCGGAAATAGCGCAAAGTTGCAAAGCTCGTCACGGGGATACTCCCCGGTGGCAGACTTTGCGGCGGTGTCGGTTTCCGTCCCGCCAAACTTTGTAAGAGAAAGCTACCATACCCTGCGGGAAGCCGCTCCGCGTCTATAAAATGGCTGAAAAGCTTATAAAATCATCTTTCTTTCTTTTGCCTTTTATCTTTTTACTTTTGCCTTGAGGTACTAGTGGCAATTTATATATATTAATTCTTTATGGGAATTACAAGCTAATAAATCTGTATCAAAATCAATACTGTATATGCCAGTTTATTGAGCTTCATATTCAGAATTGTATAAAAATTAATGAAGGTGAGTTCAAGCCTACCTTCATTAATTAAAACCAAATTTTTAGAAAAGAATCATTATTTCGGGAAAAACGTCAAGTTGATATGTACCAGTTTCAATTGTGAACTTAGTTCATGCAAATCTATAATCTCTAAATCAAGGTGTTTATAAATTTGAATTTAATTCACACCTGTTCTATCCATTTGGTAGTTATCTTTCAGCAGTCTGATGTATGTGCGGTAGGGGATATATTGCAAGGGATCGTACCCATTAAAACGGAGAATAAGTACGCAAGCCAGGAGTACTTGCCTGCAATAATTGCTTTGATAACTTCTTCAACCTGTTTATTATTCATCATCTTTTATATCTCGATATAGTGTCTGTTTAATCTTTGAGTAATAGGGAACATTTTTATCTCAATTCACAGTGTATATATGGATTGGGATACTATTTCGTTATTTCTTAAAAAAACTGTAAAGACTTCGTAAAGCTTTCATTAATTTATTATTAATGCACTTATTTTTCTAAATAAAATTACTTTTTTATTTAGAATTTTATATTTCAATACGGTTCAGTTAAGACTAAACTATTCAATATTTTAAACCGCCATAGACACGGAGTGGCTTCCCGTAGGGTAGCAAGAGAAGGAAAAAATACTTAACTGAACTGTATTGTTTTATATTTACTTATTTATACATTTTTAAATACATTAAACAAACAGGATTCAAAGCCCTCTGATAGTAAAAATGGATTGTAGCTTTTATGAATAAAATGGGCAATTAAGTGCATTTTTTTTGCTAAAAGCTGGCATGTTTTCTGATGTCAGCGTATTGTTTAACTGCGGTATTTATCTCAATAAAGAACTCACTACCTTTTCCCAATTGAGATTTGCAGCCGAGTTTGCCTCGATGTTTTTCAACAATAATTTTACGGCTAATTGCTAAACCTAGTCCATTCCCTTTACCGATGGATTTGGTGCTAAAGAAAGGTTCAAATATACGACGTTGAATGTGGGGAAGAATGCCCTTGCCATTATCGGAAATACGAATTAGTATCTTTTGCTTCGGGGGGTTTTCTTGATTTGGGGTTTTGCAACCATTACTGCAAATCAAAGATAAATGGCTATTGACAATTTCGGTGCTAATCCAAATTTTGGGGATAAAAGAGTAGTCATGCTGCATTCGTTCTTCTAAAGCTTCAATGGCATTAGTCAGAATATTCAGAAAGACTTGATTTAATTCTCCTGGAATGCATTCTACAAGTGGAATATCGCCGAATTTTTTAATAATTTGAATACCTGGTCGGTGGATTTGTTCTTTGAAACGGTGTTGTAAAATTGTCAGGATACTGTTGAGTCCGTCATGCAGGTTGGTTCTTTTCAGGTGAGCGTTGTCAAATTGCAAAAACTTGTGTAATGCCGATACCGTGTCTTGAAGATGGTCTGAACCTGCACGCATTGACCATAGGGATTTGAGGAAGTCGGTTTTGACAAAATCGATGTTGGTGGATTTCCCTGATGAAGCGATCGCAGTGGGTGGTATGGGGTAGCTGTGTTGGTACTGTTCGAGGAGATCGATTAAGTCTTCGGCATTTTGGCTGGTACTGTAAATATTGGAGAAAATAAAGTTAACGGGGTTGTAAATTTCGTTAACTAAATCCACAATTAGTTGTCCCAAAGTCGATAGTTTTGCTTTTTGGAGGAGTTGGGTTTGGATTTGTGCTAGTTCTTGCTGTGTGGCAGCAATTTTCTCTAATGCTTCCCTGGCTTTGCTCTCAGCTACTTGGATTTGTTGCCGAAGTTGGGATTTTGAATTGCGATCGCAATTTCCCGACTTACCTGTTGTAAAATCTCAACTTCTCCTGTTTCCCAAGTACGGGTACTGCGGGAATCATCCACAATTACCATTCCCCACATCATAGTTTGCCCAGATGGTTGATGATTTCCAGCTTCTGCATGCAGCAAAATTGGGGTAACTAACCCAGATGGGTGATGTATTTTATCTAAAACGGATAAGTCGGAATCAATAGCCACAATTCCGCTTTCTGGAAAAATCTGGTAAATCGCAACTCTATTGATATCGAAAAATTTTCGTACCTCTGTCACAGATGCTTGCAATATATCTTTCAGGGATATTCCACCATCAATCCGATCGACTATTTTGCGTACCTTAGCCAAAAAACTCTCTTTTGCTAACGCTATTAGTAACGATGACTGTAATTTCTCGTAATTCTCTAGCGTTAGGGGTGCAGACAATTGCCCTTGTTCTGAAGTAACTTGGGCGCATCGTTGTGAAGCATCGACCTCAAACTTATGGGTAGCTGGTTCTTCGATGTGCATAGCTGCTGGTAGGATGGGAAAGATGTTATGTAGCTTGATGCGGTATTAGTACTCTGACGTTTAAACTGTGAACTAAATAGTATTTTTTTAGTCGCATTTCTATGTCAGCTACTACTATTGATCCTGGACTGAAGCAACAAAAACGTAAACGGGAAAATGTAACTTCCTCGTTTTCTTTAATGCTCGGTTAAACATCAAATCAGCTACATGATGTACATTTGAAATGAGAAATAGCAGCCAGCTATAGTATATGAGTTAACATTATTCCTATTGATTTTCTCGGTCTAGCAAGATTCAGTCAAAGCTGAAATCAAGGCAAAATGGATGTTTCATAAATTAAAACAAAAGTCAAGGCTTCATTGTAGTGTTTTAAGTAAAAGGAGTAGTTTATCGATTGTATCGAGGCTACATTACTATTAGTTGTTCCACCCCTGAAATGTCACGTAACACTACAAAAGAAAACCACAACAATAACATCTAATGACTGATGACAATCGAAGAAGTCATACTGCTAATCAAAGCTAGTTTTCCCAATACTTTAACCCCACTTCAAGAGTTAGTACTGCGTTCTTCATGGGACGGTAAAACTTATACTAATATAGCTTTAGAAGCTCATTACGGTGAAGAAAGAGTTAGAAAAGTTGCTTCAAATCTATGGCAACTCATGAGCGATTTTTGGCAAGAACCAATCCAAAAATCAAATTTCCGTCAAGTTTTACAATTGCGAGAACTAGAAAGAAGGCAGCATCAACTGATTCAAGAATTTAATCGGGTCACTACTAAGGTCTCATTAGAATTTCCTAATGGTCCTGTATCAATTGATTCTGAATTTTATATTTATCGTCCGCCAATTGAGCAGATGGCTTGTGATGAAATTACTGGACCAGGAGGTGCAGTTTGTATAAAATCACCGAAAAGAATGGGGAAAAGTTCCTTACTATTGAGGATTTTGGCGCATGGAGCAAACTTAGGTTATAGAACTGTGAGTTTGGATTTTCAACAAGCCGATCTATCTATTTTTGCGAATATAGATAAGTTTTTGCGCTGGTTTTGTGCTAATATCAGCCGCGAATTAGGCTTGGAGCCAAAACTCAACGATTATTGGAACGAGGATATGGGCAGCAAAGTTAGTTGCTTGATTTATTTTCAGGATTATTTGCTGACATCGTTAGAAAGTCCGTTGGTTTTAGCATTGAATGAAATCGATGTGGTGTTGGAATATCCGGAAATTGCCAAGGATTTTTTGACGCTGTTACGCTCTTGGTACGAACAAGCTAAGTATATAGAAGCTTGGCAGGGTTTAAGGCTGGTAATGGCTTATTCTAGCGAGGTTCTGGTGCATTCGCGGATGACCCATTCACCCTTGAATATTGGCTTACCGATTAAGTTACCGCCATTTTCCCAAGAGCAGGTGGAGGATTTGGCACAACGACATGGTTTAGATTGGTGCGGTAAGCGGAGCTTAATGCCTCCGTCATCTCGCAGTGAAGCCGATCGCTTGATGGGGATGGTGGGGGGACATCCCTATTTAATTAGGTTAGCGCTGTACTATTTGGTTGCGAAAGGGGGATTGGAGGGAGATTTAGAGATGCTATTGCAACAAGCTCCTACGGAATCGGGGATTTTCGATGAGTATTTGCGACAATATGTGTTGTTTTTAAGGGGAGAACCCGAACTTGCGGCAGCTTTTTATGAAGTTATCGCCACTGATACTCCGGTGAGATTGGAGCCAATTTTGGCGCATCGTTTGCAGAATTTGGGGTTAGTGAATTTAGAAGGCGATCGCGTTTGTCCGGCTTGTGAATTGTTTCGGCTTTATTTTCGCGAACAGTTAAATTATGGGCAAAGCATCCCCCAGCAAAGTTTTGCTAGCTCAATGCCAGAGGCACATCGTATGGAGGAACTCGCACGGGAGAATCAGCATTTGCGGATGCGATCGACTTTAGATGAACTGACTCAAGTTGCAAACCGTCGTTATTTTAATACTTACTTACAAATTGAGTGGCAGCGCTATGGAAGGGAAAATCTCGCCAGTCTATCGGGTGAGGAAATTCCCTTATCGTTGATTTTGTGCGATATCGATTACTTCAAAATCTACAATAAAACTTATGGCAATATTGCTGGAGATGATTGCTTGCGGAAAATTGCTAAAACTATCCAGAAATCTTTAGAACGGGTGCTTGGTGGTAGTTTTTGCGCTGCTAAAGGTACTTTCGATCCATCTATTTCTGGGAATATGCGGCTGGAAGGTCAATCGCTACTCATTGCCCGTTACAGTGGTGAGCAATTTGCAATTGTTGTTCATGCTGACGCTGGTGTCGCAGTCAATATCGCCGAAACGATTCGTGAAGGTGTTAAGGAATTGGCAATTTTATGTGATTATCCTGGAATCGGCGGACTTCCTGCTAGTGTTTTGACCGTTAGTATCGGAGTTGCGAGTATTATTCCCGATCGCGAAACTGAACCCAAAACTGAACCCGAAACCATTATTGTCGCTGCCGAAAAAGCCCTAAGTTTAGCAAAACGTCGAGGACGCGATCGCGTTGTATTGGGTTAAAAGTTTTGAGTTAGATGTTTTGAGTTAGGGACTATACGCCAGAAGTCAGAGTACTCCCATGGGGTAGACACGTAGTGGCTTCTGTAAAGGAGTATGGCAGTCAGAACTAAAATAGCTTTATATATGGCTTTTGGATTGTCTGACTATACCTCACATAATTGCAATCTGCTGTTATTTAACAGCTATTTCTTGGCTTTTCTCATGAATTTAGATATTGCATAATTATCACCGTACCAAGATGAAATACCAGGTACTCGACCGAATTTTTAATAAACATCAAACATCACGTAAGTTTGAGCGTTTAGAAATTGATGCGAATTTTTATATTGTTGATACTTCCGAACAAGTACGACGATTTGCTGATAAGCCTGATGAAGTGATTTTAGGGAAAGATGTGCGGTTAAGCTTTCCGGAACTCATTGGTTTAGAAGAAGTATTGATTTCCATATTACAAGGAAATCAAGAATTATTTGAATTAGAGGGAATTCAACGATGTTTAGAGCATTCATCTGACTTACTGTATATTGATATTTATATTTTGAGCGAGCCTAGTCAAAATCAGGAGAAGAATCGTCTAATTATCTTTTTAGAAGATGTCACCGATCGCATGTTAGTAAAGCAGAAGTTCTCGCAACATTCCCATGAGACAAATTTACTATCAAGTGTTTTATCTTCATACAAAAATTATATGGATAAAGTTATCACTTCAATGGCTGATGCCTTGATAGTGACAGCAAAATCTGGAGAAATTAAGAAAGTTAATCGGGCAGCGCTGGAGTTATTTGGTTACAGTGAAGAAGAATTAATTAATCAATCAATTTCAATTATTATTGATGATAATCAACTTTTACAAAAAGCGATTCAGCAATATACTATTTTTCACAAATATTTTCAAAATGCCGAAGTAGTTTGTCGGACGAAAACTAGAGAAAAAGTATTAGTCGCTTTTTCTTGTTCGGTAATTCAGAAAAAAATCGATGGTTTAGAAGATATTGTTTATATTGGACGAGATATAACAGCCCGCAAACTCAGACAGCAAAGACATTCCGCTCAATATTCAATTACGCGAATTATCTCCGAATCCACAAGCATTAAATCAGCAATTCCTGAGATTTTGCGAATGATTTGTGAAAGTTTAGGATGGGATTTGGGAGAACTTTGGACAACTAACGAATATATTTCTACATCAACTTTACAATCTCAAAATTATCCAGTACTTCGCTGTGTCGAAATGTGGTCTTCCCGTAACGTTGCAATCCGAGAATTCAAATTGGTTACTTGGAAAACCATATATCAGTCTGGGATGGGTTTACCAGGTAGAATTTGGACAATGGGTACACCAATTTGGGTCAGGGATGTCAAAAACGATGTTGATGCGCGATCGCAATTTGCGACAACAAGTGGATTGCAAGCTGCATTTGGATTTCCCATTCTCGATGACCTTCAAACCTTTGGGGTGATGACTTTTTTTAGTCGGGAAAACCAACCTCCTGATGTTGATTTGCTACAAATGATGGTTTCTATTGGCAATCAAATTGCAGAATTTATCAAAAGAAAACATGCAGAGGAAGCACTTTTAGAAAGCGAAGAAAGATATCGTGATTTGTTTGAAAATGCTAACGATTTAATCCAGTCAGCTAATTCCTACGGACAAATTATATATGTAAATCGGGCTTGGTATGAAACCCTGGGATATACCCCCGATGACATTACTAATCTGAATATATTTGATATTATTCCCCCCGAATATCAAAAACAATGTCGGCAAATATTTTCTCGTGTTCTGGCTGGTGAAAAAATTGAAGCAGTGCAAACAGCCTTTATAACTAAAAATGGCGATATCGTGATTTTAGAAGGGAATATTAGCTGTAAATTTGAAAATGGCAAACCCATTGCTACACGGGGAATTTTTCGCAACATCACTCAGCGTGTAGCGGCAGAAAACGCACTTCGAGAACAGCAAGAACAAACCGAACGTTTATTACTAAATATTCTCCCCGAAACTATTGCTAATCGCTTAAAAATTCAACCCGGTAACATCGCCGAAGACTATGCTAATGTATCAGTGATGTTCGCTGATATCGTCGGATTTACGCAAATTTCTGCGAGATTAGGGGCTATCCAACTAGTAAAACTCCTCAATCAAATTTTTTCAGCCTTTGACCGCTTGTGCGATCGCTATGGTTTAGAAAAAATCAAAACCATTGGTGATGCTTATATGGTGGTTGGTGGTTTACCCAATCGCAGTTCTAACCATGCTAGCGCGATCGCAAATATGGCTCTTGACATGCAAAAAGCGATCGCAATTTTCAACACAGAGAATCAGCAAAACTTCAATATCCGCATTGGAATTCATAGCGGTCCCGTCGTTGCTGGGGTAATTGGCATAAAAAAGTTTACGTATGACCTCTGGGGAGATACGGTAAATATTGCTAGCAGAATGGAATCACACGGTGTAGTCGGAAAGATTCAAGTTTCCGAATATACATACAATCTATTGCATAATCAATTTATTTTTGAAAAGCGTGGGGAAATCGAAATCAAAGGTAAAGGTACAATGACAACTTACCTATTGCAAGGGAAAGCAAGATGAAACAGGGGATTGGAAATCGCAAAATTTCTCCATTTCTCCATTTCTCCATTTCTCCCCAATCCCCAATTCCTAACCTATCCCCAATTTCCCAGCCAAAACTGGAGTTAAAGGTATAAGGGTTGCCACCATGAGAAATAAAGCTAGCAAACCCAAGGCAGCACGGGCATCATCGGGTTCAGTAATTTCATTCAAACTGGGACGCTCCAAATCCCGTTGTAAAAAGAAAATTGCGATCGCCCAATACATTGCTAAGGGATTTCCCAAAGAGACTATAACTAACACCAATAAAGTCGCAAATGTTGTCCTATTGGCAACTTTACGTCCATAAATCGCTTGAACTATCCGACCACCGTCTAATTGTCCTGCTGGCATCAAATTGAGCGCAGTTATAACCAAACCCAACCAACCAATCGCCACTAAAGGATGAATCCCCACCACAGGCGATTGTAAAGCCGAACCCAAAACAACCTTTGCCAAACTTCCAACTAAAATCGAACCTTGGAAAAACTGACTGGGTAACTGAAACAAAGCACCTTCTTGTGACAGCAACAACCCCACTACCAACATCATTAAAGCAACAATTCCACCTGCTGCTGGTCCAGAAACAGCAATATCAAATAGGACTCTCCGATTAGGTATTAACGACTCAAATCTGGTAATTGCACCAAATGAACCAATTTGGACAGCAGGAAGTAAGAAAGGAAAACTCAAGCGAACTTGGTGACGACGAGCAGCCAACCAATGACCGATTTCATGGGCGACTAAAACGGCAAGAATACCAGATGCGATCGGTAAAGCTTGCTGGTAGCGTGAAGGTTCGGCAAAAAAATCAAAACCTAGTAACAAACCACCCGCTTCCAGGGATGTACCAATTGTAGCTATTAGTAAAATAAGAGCAAATACCTTTTGCGCTAACGTTGTCGTCAATGGGTCATTACGACTCGGTAGAACGATAACAACAGGTTTTTCCTCGCTACCTTCAACCAAAAACAAGCGATATTTATCACCCAAGCGTTTTTGCAAACTCTCAGTTAAGCGATTGTGGACAGTTTCCGCTTCCCCTCTAAGATTACCTTTAAAAACAGCACCTTCCTGGAAAGGAATAGTTTCAGTCGCAAAAAGGTATCAATACCGAAAATACCTTTTATTACGCTCAATTCTTCATCGGGAATAGGAATAGTTTCAACTACAACCGATGAGTCAGCAGATGAATCGCTATTTTTCCCACTGTTGATTGTCGATGTGTTCTTTTCAGAAAGCCTTTCTGTAGCTTTTTGGCGTAAAATTGCATCCTGTCCAGCTGCTCGCAGTTGCCTTCCTAAATAAACATAAAGACCTGCGGAAGCAACCAAGAAAAAGAGAATAGCAACAATGTTTATATAAATCCCAGCTGCAAACAAGCCGAAGAATAACAGCCAGGGAGCCATTAATACAACCGACTGCAACCAGGCTAAGATTCCTAGCTTACCAAAAGGTTTTGCGCGATAAAAGCCCCAACCCAAAATACCAAAAGCGATAATCACGACGATCGCGACTAAAGGAGTTTCTGACGCAGTAAACATCTTCTAAACCTTTGTTTTACAAAATCAAGCCTGAGTTAGCCATTTATTAAAGACTATTTAATAAATGTATGGGGAAATGGGGAAACGGGGAAGGGGGAGTTAGGAGTTATGAGTTAGGAGTTAGGAGTTAATAAATACAAATTCCCAATGCCCAATGTCCAATACTTCGGCAAAGTCTCACAGTGAGCTTGTCGAACTGCTCATTACAAGTCCCCAATTCCCAATTCCCAATTCCCTATTCATTCATATTGTGATAAGTTGCGACTGCGGAAGGTGAAACGCGATTTAAATAACGGAATATCCAATATTTAAAAATCGTGTCTAAAATCACCGGAAAAGTGGCAATAAATAAGAAAATAAAGCTGTGATTTCCTGGTAATCCCCAATGTCTAGAGACTCCCTCAAGAATTACTTCCCAACCGTGGGGTGAGTGAAAACCGACAAATATATCGGTAAACAAAATGATAATAAATGCTTTGGCGCTGTCACTTAAACCATAAACAACATGGTCAAAAAAATCTTTAAGAACCGCGATTTCGCGCTTACTAACTACCAATAAAAAACTAAACGCAATTACAGAAAGAATATCAGAAAAAACATTTTTAATGGCATTTGCACTTTCACCTCGGTACTCTTCGGCAATTTCCCGTGCTTTATCTTTGACTTCTAACTCCATTTCTTCTGCCGATAGGGGAGACCTTAAACCGATTAAATTTTGAAATCTGATTCGTTCTTCAAACCTTTGTAACTCAACTAATGCTTCCTCTTCCATTTCATAGTTGATGAAGACTTTCACCGTGTCTTGGTGACGAAAATGGTCAACTATTGGTCCAACTACAAATGCTTTTGATAATTGATGGGTCAGAATCGGGACAATTATGAGTAATAGAATAAATCTCACGGAAATAATCGTGCGTCGTTGAGATTTACGAAAATTTTGGACAACACCTAGCTCTGCATTCGGGTCTAACTCGACCTGTAATCGGCTAATTGTACTCAAAATGGAACGAGGCAATACTCCTGTCGTATTTGCTTTACTACGCTGTCCATTATTACCATTATTGATTGCTTGATTTTGTAATCTTGACGATGTAACAGCACTATTAGATTGTACAATCTGTGAATTATTGACTGAATTATTAGTTGATTTATTAATTGAACTATTAACTGCTGATGCTGGTAAATTTGATTCTGAAAACCCTGCCCCCGTATCAAAATCATAGTCTACATATTTTGCTGTAATCTCATCAATGAGCTTTAGCTTTTCTAATACTTCTGTGGGGTTAATTAACTCTAAACCGTATTTTCTGGCAGCTTTTTGGTTTGATTCATTGAAAAAGAAGCGACTCGAATTAAATTCTGTTAGTCGCATTCGGACAATTTTTAATTGTTTTCTTAAATTGGATTCAAAAAATCTAGTGACACTACTATATGTTGTCGGATCGAGATTTATTTTATTACCATTAAAGTGTTCATCTTCGATTTCTTTAATATGTAATGCTGCTGCGTAGGCTTCGTCTAAAGAACGTTGTGGTGTTCTCAAATACCACTTATAAAGTGATACTAAATTCAAGTAGATTTTTTGAGTGAGGCTAGGGTTATTCATCGCAGGCAATCATCCAGCATTATTTTGGCGATCTATTAACCTAAAGAGAATGTAAGAGTTATAGTAACAAATTGGCAAGGAGACGGTGTGTGATTTTAGATTCGCTTTGGATTGTTGGTCCAAGTCGCAGTGGAAAAACGACTCGTTTGGTTGAACAATTTTGTATCTGGGTACAAGGCACAAATCAGAGCCAGGATTTATTTTATACTAATAGCTCCCACGGGAACAGTAGTCGGTTTATCCCGCGTCGTGTCTTTCTCCATCCCCATGACCCAGGAGTTTTAGTCTTTGCTGCCAATAGTGATAATCAACGAAATTTAGCCGATAAAATAATTACAGCAACTCAGGGTAAATACCCAGTCCGAGTTAAGACTCCTTTAGGTTTTTTTCAAGACGAAATAATTTTATATTTTCCACTAGTAGTCGAATTATTAAACTTAAAAGCACAATTTCCAGTGCGTTTGCGTCCAGAAACCGAGCAAGAATTAGCTACAAAGTTGTGGAAAAATCATCTTACCGACGAGATATTAAAACGTGCAGGGGTAAATGAGTATCGTTTGGTGCGGCGAATTCTTGACTTGTTGCAGTTAGCGGCTTTGAGTGGGACAAGCTGTGGGGAAATTGGCAATGTTTTAGCAACAGCATTACAGCAAGAAAGTTCCTCCCATCTCGAACCAGAATTTTTTGCTCAATTGCTCTTAGAATGGCGTAATTGGTGTTTACAACGGGGATTTTTAAGCTACGGAATTATTACAGAACTTTACAGCCAGCATTTATTGCCGAACCCAAGTTACCAACAGCGATTAGCGCAGCGATATCAGGCGATATTGGCGGATGATGTTGGAGATTATCCAGCGATCGCACGGGATTTGTTTGAGGTGTTGCAAAATAAAGGTGCTTGTTCCGCATTTAGTTATAACCCTGATGGGATAGTACGGTTGGGATTGGGTGCTGACCCTAGTTATTTAGAGGGATTAGCAGCAAAGTGCGAAGTCGAGATGTTGACACCACCTTTAAATAGTCTTGCAGATATTTTGGCGACTCCGATGGTGGAACTTGTCAACGAACCCATGTCCTTATTGAGTTTGCCTTCGACCGTTGAATCGATTCAAACCATGTCACGGGCATTATTATTACGTCAAACTGCCGAAACAATCGTCAAAGCAGTCAAAGAACGACAAGTAGAACCCAAAGATATTGTGATTATTGCCCCCGGTTTGGATGCGATCGCTCGATACAGTCTCGTCGAAATCCTCAGCAAACAAAATATCTCGCTCCATTCACTCAACGACCAAAGACCTTTAATTGCATCACCAATTGTTCGCGCTTTGTTAACCTTGGTAGCACTGATTTATCCGGGTTTGGGACGCTTAGTAGACCGGGATACTGTTGCGGAAATGTTGGTGGTCTTGAGTCGGGGTGATTTGGAGCGGGGGGAAATAACTAATGAAGTAACACAACCAATTCCCAATAATTATCCCCATATCGACCCTGTACGTGCTGGATTAATTGCTGATTACTGCTTTGTACCCCATCCCGACCATCCCAATTTACTACCAGAAACCGCATTCGACCGTTGGGACAGATTAGGTTTTGCCGCAACCACCGCTTACAAGGAGATATTGCAATGGCTGGAAATAGAACGTGGTCGTTTAGAACAGCGTTTTATTCCTAGTCCCATTTCTCTGTTATATGCGGCGATTGAAAAGTTTTTTCTCAATGGCAGCATTCTTCCCTACGACCAATTAGCAATATTGCGGGAATTTTTAGAAACAGCACAGCACTATTGGGAAATTGACACCAGACTTGGGAGCGAGGGAATCGAAAATAGCTATTTTTCTTCTTCTAATCCCCACTCAACCATCGGCGAATTTATCCAATTACTGCGAAGGGGGACAGTTTCCGCCAACCCTTACCCAGTTCGTCCAGTTGGTCCAGCAGCCAATGCAGTCACCTTAGCCACCATTTTCAATACCGTTCCAGCCGAAAATCCCACAAATGGCATTTTTGGCTGGATATCGGTTCCCCATTGTGGTCAAAAGGTGGTGCAGCAACTTTATTTGGTGCGAATATATTTTTGCGCGATCGCATGGGTCAACCTTGGACAGCAGAAGATGAAACCCAAGCTGAATATCAACGGGTGAAGCGAATTTTAGCCGATTTGTTAGGTCGAGTTTCGGAAAGATTATATTTATGTCACAGCGAATTAGCAGTAAACGGACAGGAACAATTAGGACCGTTACTACCTTTAGTTCATGCTTGTATTTCTGTTGTGAATGAACCTGTGGGAAGTGGAAAATAATCCTGAATTCCGGATTTTAGATAACAACTTTTTGGGAATTTTTATTTTTATTGATATGCTCCACTCTGGAATAGGTTTCAATCCAGACTTTTGCTCCACAATCTAACGGGCTATCTGGCTGATAAACGACTCGACAGCAACCGTGGATTATAACTTCATGTCCATAATCATTGCCTTTGTAGTTTTTTACCGAGATAACCGGTTCTCTGGCTCCTGTTTTGTTATTTTCGCGAATCACATTTTGGTTAACGTGAATCTTAGAAACAAGACCGGGACGACATTTATTCCAAGTAAGTTCGGGTCCCCGACTGCCTTTTGATGCTTGGGGTTTGCCATCAACTAAAGGAATAACCCATATTTCCCCAACTTTAAAAGCACCCTTAATTCTTCCCGTATTAATTAAGAACCGGATTCGACTTGTGGAAACACCCAAATTTTTAGCTAATTCTGTAACACTCTGATACATAAAAAAACTGTTGCGACCTAGTAATAGTTAATTTAGAACAGTTTTTTGTGATAATAATGCCAAATTGGCAGTTTTTTACTGGAATACCTAATATCAATTCAAATAATGATTGCAACACATCCAACGGTAGAGACGTAGCACTGCTACGTCTCTACAAATATCTATCTGTTGCGTTGTTTTTTCAAATTGGTACAAGTATTTTTACATAATTTATCACAAGCAATTTCCGGAGCCGCAACAACGACTCCTGTAGTCACTAAAAGAGAATTTTAAAACCTAAATAAATAAATTATTCACTCAAGACTTGTAATTGCAAGACTTGACAAAACTTAGTGTAAATTTTCAGGGAGATAAAATCATGGCTGCCCGTACAAGTAGACAAAAACCACCAGTTAAAGATGTACCAAGAAGAAGAATACCAGGTGGTTCGCGTTTGCGTTCAATTAGTATAGAAAATGTGACAGATAGTTCATCCGAGCAAGAACAAGAGGATGGAGAAAGGGAAAAAGAATAATTTGGAAAATGAATTATCAAGGAGATAATCGTTCAATCTTCCAACTGCCATTTTCCAATCGAGTATAACGCAAGCGATCGTGCAAGCGACTAGGACGACCTTGCCAAAATTCGATTTCTGTAGGTATAACTCGTAACCCACCCCAATACTGTGGACGGGGAACATTTCCATCTATATATTGATTTTGTAATTCCTGAAAACGTTGTTCTAAAACATTGCGATCGCCTATAATTTCGCTTTGGTTGGATGTCCAAGCACCAAGACGACTATTTAATGGACGACTGTAAAAATACTCATCTGACTCATTTTCTGAGACTTTCTCAACCCCTCCGCAAATCCTGACTTGTCGTTCGAGTTCTGCCCACCAAAAGACTAGGGATGCTTGAGGATTTTCGGCTAACTCTTGTCCTTTTTGACTTTTGTAATTTGTATAAAAAACAAAACCCCTGGTATCAAAATTCTTTAATAAGACAATTCGTGCCGATGGTTTGCCGTCAGTTGTAGTAGTCGCTAATGTCATTGCATTTGGTTCGGTCAGTTGAGCTGCGCGTGCTTGCTCGAACCATTGTTGAAATTGTACAAAAGGATTAGGGTCAATGTCAGTTTCCTGCATACCCTTGAGGGTGTAATCTTTGCGTAGGTCTGCGATCGCGAAGGGTGGGTTTTGCCCAATCGCAACAGCATTTTCCTGTGGGGGTATTCCGCTTTTCGATAGTTGATTTATCGGTTTATCCATGTTGATGTACTCCTGGTGACTGGGGAGTGAGGATTAGAGCTTTTTTAATTAGTGGAAACAGATTGCTTATTCTTCAAAAATCCCTATTATAGTGGTTGTTTGAATTAACCATAGTTTAATTTTGAATTTTAATTGCTGATTATTTTTTAGTAAAGACTGTTCAAAAATACATCCAAAAATACATCTAAAATTGACCAACCATTCCTTGATGGTACAAGCCCCTAGATTGATCCGTGGAGTCAATCCAAAATCCAAAGCTTGTACTGAGCGACAGCGAATGTATCCAAAATCCAAAATCAATCAAGTTCCCTATTCCCTCACCAATCCTCTATGCGCCGTTCCGCATCGGTTCAAAATCTGTTATTTTACGGTTTGGGCGGTCCAATTATCGCTCTTAATGCTTGGGTGCTATCCATGCTATTTCACTATTTCCAAAGCCCAGTCACCATTCTTAGTTGTGCCGCAATTATCGCTTTTTTACTAAATTATCCTGTTAAATTTTTTGAGCAAGTACGCCTAAATCGTACCCAAGCAGTAACTATTGTTTTATTAGTAACTCTAACGCTGTTCGTAATTTTGGGAGTCACACTAGTACCCATATTAATTGACCAAACTACCCAGTTATTAAATAAAATACCGAATTGGTTAGCGGAAAGCCAAGCAAATCTCCAAAGGTTTGAAATAATTGCCAGACAGCGACGTTTACCCCTAGATTTCACCGTTGTTGGTAAACAACTCAACGATAATGTTGAATTATATATCAAAAATTTATTGCAGCAATTACCATCGAATGCGGTGGGATTTGCGGGTTCCCTATTATCGGGAATTCTCAATTTTGTTTTAATTGTGGTGCTGGCATTTTACATGCTTTTGTATGGTAAACAGGTTTGGTTTGGCTTGACAAATCTTTTACCGTCGAATGTTCGTTCTCCCCTCACAAACTCCCTACGGCTAAATTTCCATTACTTTTTTCTCAGTCAAATCCTGCTAGCGATATTTGTAACGGGCTGTTTGACTCCTATTTTCCTGATCCTCAAAGTGCCGTTTTCCTTGTTGTTTGCGATTATTATTGGCATTTCCCAACTAATTCCCTTTATTGGAGCCACACTTGGCATTGGATTGGTGACACTGTTAGTACTGCTGCAAAGCTGGTGGTTAGCTGTTAAAGTTGCGATCGCAGCCCTGATTGTGCAGCAAATCAAAGATAATCTCCTGGCACCAAAATTACTCGGTGATTTTATTGGCTTAAATCCGATTTGGATTTTTGTGGCGATTTTGATGGGTTTCGAGATAGCTGGATTGCTAGGAACACTTGTTGCGATTCCGCTTGCAGGCACAATTAAGGGTACTTATGATGCACTCAAAGCCAACAAAGAAAATAAATTTGTCCCCGAATCCTAACTCACAAATTACAACCCACAAATTACAACCCGATTGCATGCCTCAGTAATAAAAGACTCTTGGTATGCTTTTTAACTACAAGTAAGTATAAAAATATCATAAGATACTTGATGGGCTTGCTATTATCCGATAAGATTGCTGCTGTAAAGTGGCAAGACTAATAAGGTTAAATATCAAATAGACTCTGGTTTCAAGATATTTAATAAATTTCAAACATCCGGGGAGCATTAACCAAAACAATAATTACTTATTACTTAGTTGCAAATGAGACAGTTCAACTTTGCGGTTATTTTTATCTTTTGTCTGGCGTTAGTATTTTTTAGTATAGAAAACACCGAAGTTACCACAGTTGTTATACTTCCTGGCATACAAATAAAAATTGCCATCGCTGTGGCATTATTTATTGCAGCTGGTTTAGGAGCAACACTTGCTTGGTTTTTTAGCTTATGGACAAGATTACAGCAACAGGTAATATTGAATCAAAAAAGCGCTCAAATACAAGAATTAAACTCAAAGATTGAAAAGTATCAACTGGAAATTCAATCATTAAAGCGATCGGCATTACCCCCAGCAAGTGACTTGCACCTTCCACAGGAGCAAATTCTGGCTTAGTAATGTAGCTAAAAAAAACTTACTCCCAACCATATTTAAAATTTTAAGAACTAATTAATGGATGCTTCGGAGCTATTAGAAACAATTTCACAACTCATTCACCAAGCCGAACAAGGAGACATCGACCCTTGGGACGTTAAAGTGATAGAGGTGATTGACCGTTTTCTGGAACTAATGGCTCCAGAAGCAAATAGACGTGGTTACGAAACCGATTTATCACAATCAGGACAAGCATTCTTATCAGCTTCAATGCTGGTTTTGTTCAAGGCAAACACCTTGATGCAAATGCAAGCAGCAGAAGACGAACAAGATGCTTTACTTGATGAATTTTTGCCAGAAGGGGAAGAAGATGCATTTTTGCGAACCGCAAGACTGCCATTAGAAAGAGCCTTGCGTCGTCGTTCAGCAGCAATGCCACCCCCGAAACGTCGCGTTACCCTCCCCGAACTAATCGAACAGTTGCAAGTCATGGCTGACCAACTGAAAAAATTTCAGCAAAAGGAAGTCAGCAAACCTGTTCGGATTCGTAATGTTAACAACGTGCGAACAATGCGACAAGCGATAGAAATGTCGCATCAAGAAAACTTAAGCGAAGTCGCAGGGGAACTCGAACAGCTTTTATATAGTTCGGCAACTGAGTTTTCCTTAGAGCAAGAATGGATGAATTTGGAAAAACTCGTTGAACTTTGGGCACAAGCAAAAAAGCCAACTCAAGCTTTATCAGGTCATCGTGAATCCCCCAACAACCACAAAGTCGGTGTATTTTGGGCATTATTATTACTTTCGGCACAGTCCAAAGTGGAACTATATCAAGAGGAATTTTATCAAGAAATTAAAATTCGCTTGCTAGCAAATCCAGCAAATACCAGCAAAACCGATTTATCCGCAAGTTAAAAATAGGGAATAGGGCATAGGGAATAGGGAATAGAAAGAAAAAAGATGGAAGGATTACTACAATGCCCAATGCCCAATCCCCAATGCCCAATGCCCAATCCCCAAATTCATGCCATTGATTTGCATAATTTTGGTACAGCGTCCAAAATCTGGGTAAATTGAAAGGATGACTAATAAATTGCTGTCCTCAGAAAGTGGATGCGATCGCATCCACTTTCTGAATGGCAAAATTCCCTTATCCGTGGTTTTATGGATGACTTAGGGTAAAAATAAACCGATGATTAAGTATCACGTACATACAAAATAAACAAGCTGTGCCTGAGGAATAGAGAGGAATAAATATATTATGAAGGCGATGATTCTGGCAGCAGGTAAGGGTACGCGAGTTCGTCCTATTACCTACACTACTCCCAAACCAATGATTTCCATCCTGCAAAAGCCAGTGATGGAATTTTTACTTGAGCTTTTACGTCAGCATGGGTTTGACCAAATTATGGTCAACGTTAGCCATTTGGCAGATGAAATCGAAAGCTATTTCCGCGATGGTCAAAAGTTTGGCGTGGAAATTGCTTATTCATTTGAAGGTAAAATTGTTGACGGTAATTTAATTGGCGAAGCGGTTGGTTCTGCGGGTGGAATGAAGCGTATCCAAGATTTCTCACCATTTTTTGATGATACTTTTGTGGTTTTGTGCGGTGACGCTTTGATTGACCTGGATTTGACTGAAGCGGTGAAATGGCATCGTTCTAAAGGTTCAATTGCCACCATTATCACAAAAACAGTACCTCAAGAAGAGGTTTCCAGCTATGGTGTGGTTGTCACCGACGATGGAGGTCGAGTTAAAGCTTTCCAAGAAAAACCTTCCGTCGAAGAAGCACTTAGCACCAACATCAACACAGGTATTTACATTTTTGAACCAGAAATATTGAACTATATTCCTTCTGGGGTTGAGTATGATATCGGTAGCCAATTATTCCCTAAGTTAGTCGAAGTAGGTGCGCCTTTCTATGCAAAACCAATGGAATTTGAATGGGTAGATATCGGAAAAGTCCCCGATTATTGGCGAGCTATTCGTGGTGTTTTGCTGGGTGAAATCAAAAATGTTCAAATTCCTGGTCGTGAAGTTGCACCTGGTATTTATACTGGTTTAAATGTAGCAGTAAATTGGGACAAGGTGGATATTACAGGTCCAGTTTACATCGGTGGGATGACCAAAATCGAAGATGGAGCGAAAATCGTTGGTCCAGCAATGATTGCTCCCAACTGCTGGATTTGTAGCGGTGCGACTGTGGAAAATAGCATTATTTTTGAATGGTCGCGTTTGGGTCCGGGGGTACGTTTGGTTGATAAGCTGGTATTTGGTCGTTACTGTATTGATAAAACTGGTGCGACTATTGACGTACAAGAAGCTGCCTTGGATTGGTTGATTACCGATGCCCGTCAAGCTCCTCCATCGCAAACTCCGCTAGAACGACAAGCGATCGCTGAGTTGTTGGAGACAAGTACAGATGAGGAGTTAGGGATTAGGAGTTAAGAATTAGGAGTTAGAAGTTAAAAGTTAAAAGCTAAGAGTTAGGAATAAATGTCCCTAGCTCTTGCTAATTATTGATTTTATTAACTTTACTTTAATATGTTTTAAATTCTTTGTACTGCTGTAGTACTTCAAATTAGATGTTTTGCGAACTATAGTTTACGACCCAATACATAAAAGTAGTAACATCATTCCAAACACCTTCTTCAGTATTTAATGCTTCTATTTCCACATCATATTCAACTTTCAGTTGTGTTAGCTCTGTCAATGAAATGTGTGATAGGGGATTTGGGTATTGTCCAGGTGCCGGATGGGAACTTCCTGCCCACATTAATTTTGCTTTTTCTAAGCTAATATAACCACTATCTTCTCTATCAATTTTTATATCTACAACCTCAAATCCTGATGCATTAAGCAACTGTCGGCATTTTTCCACTGTTCCAGTAGGTTTACTAAATTCTAAATTAATACCATACTTTGTAGCAACTTTCTGAGCAATTATCCCACCAATAAATGCCGTATCTGCGAATGCGTGAAAACAAATAATTCCCCCTGGTTTGATAAATTTAGCCCAATGAATTAATGCAGTTTGAATATCCTGCATCCAAATAAAAGCAGATGCACACAAAATTTGATCGAAGCTATTAATTGGAAAATCTAAAGCTTCAGCATCAGCAAGCTGAAACTCTATATTTAATTTAATATTGTTTTTTTCTAATTCTGCAACTTTTTGTCTTGCTTGTTCGAGCATTCCCGACGAAATATCTATACCAATCACATTACCAGTACTTCCAACAATCCGAGCCGCTTCAATAGCCACCATACCCGTTCCTGTGGCAATATCTAATATGCTTTGTCCGGGAGTAAGTTGTGCATATTCAACAAGAAGATGAGCTATGCGTAAATGCCATGCACTATTATCGTAATTTACGCTTCTACGAGTATATAAATCAGCTATTTCTTGCTTATAATTATTTAAATTAAGTTTGTTATTAGTCATAAATATAAAAGCTAGACATACAATATTTTTGTAATATATCTCAATTACTTATGTATTTGTGAATAAAAATAGGGAACCAAGGAAGAACTTTCGCGCATTCCCCAATTCCCTATAACCAAATCAACCAATTATCAGGTAAAAAATTGCTACTCCCCAAGCATTCCTACATTACTTAGGTTTCAAAAACTTCTTACTTTTTCACTGCGTCTTGAGTAGCGATTAATTTTGCTGCATTTTCTTCGCTTTCAAGGATACCAAACTCAATCAACAGTTCTTCTAACTCTTCCATCTCGATTGGTGTGGGAATCGCTAGGTCATTATTATTAATGATTTTCTTCGCAAGTGTGCGGTATTCGTTACTTTGATTGCTGTCGGGAGCGTACTCGTTCACTGTCATCCGACGTAATTCTGCGTGTTGAACAATGTTGTCACGGGGAACGTAGTGAATCATTTTTGTATTCAACCGTGCTGCCAAGGTTTCGATAAGTTCGATTTCCCGGTCAGTATTACGGCTGTTACAAATCAAACCACCTAAGCGGACACCACCTGAGTGAGCATACTTAAGGACACCACGAGCGATGTTGTTAGCAGCATACATCGCCATCATTTCACCAGATGTAACGATGTAGATTTCTTGTGCTTTGCCTTCACGGATAGGCATTGCAAAACCACCACAAACAACGTCACCTAATACGTCGTATGATACGAAATCTAAGTCTTGGTAAGCTCCGTTTTCTTCGAGGAAGTTGATCGCGGTGATGATACCACGTCCAGCACAACCTACACCGGGTTCTGGACCACCAGATTCTACGCAACGAACGTTACGGAATCCAGTCAACATGACTTCTTCAAGTTCGATATCTTCAACTGCACCACGTTCAGCAGCCAAGTGTAATACGGTGGTTTGTGCTTTGGAGTGAAGCATCAAACGGGTACTATCTGCTTTAGGATCGCATCCAACGATAAGAATACGTTGACCCATTTCAGCCATTGCTGCGAGGGTATTTTGGGAGGTTGTGGATTTACCAATACCACCTTTACCGTAAAATGCTATCTGTCTAATTTTGTCTTCCGACATGATGGATTTTTCTCCTGTAATTGTTTGATTTGGTTGGTTTGCGTTGAAACGTAGACGAAGTTCGTCGTTAGACATCGCTCTTGATTAATCTGCAAAATCATGGCGAAATCCACAAATTTTACACATTATTTGGATTGGATATATCTAGATGCCTACACTGCAATATTTTTGGGATTTATCAGATTCACGACTTAACCATCAGCCGGAATTTGTTAGATGCGAAAAACATGTGGGCTTCTATGTCTCTATTAGAGTTAATTGGAGAGGTTTTAGCTGTACATGTGAATACAAATAAAATTTTTTTAGATGTATTCAACTTTGCTTTAATTAAGATGATTACTACTGTCGAAAAGGAAGCTATATGTGGTATTTTTATTCGCCACAGGGTTACTCACGTTTCATTTCAGGCAAAGCCTATTTGGATTGATGAATCATAAATTCCCATGCCAAAAAATCCTATTTTCAAGTGACAGCTTATACAAAAGGGGTAGTATGCAAGAAACATGGCTGATATAATTCAACTCCATGTACGATCCAGTCTGTAAATTCCTCTCTGAATCATTTTCAGCCGATTTTGCCACCTGGTTACTCGGTGAAGCAATTCAGCTAACTCAACTCAGTCCTTCAGAGTTATCCCTCGAACCAATTCGAGCGGATGCACTAATTCTCTTGCAGTCGGATGAAATTATTCTCCATGTAGAATTTCAAACCGAACCAGAAGTCAAAATTCCCTTTCGCATGACTGATTACCGCTTGCGGACATATCGGAAGTTTCCCCGAAAGCAGATGCACCAGGTTGTAATTTATTTAAAACCTAGCGAATCTGAGTTAGTTCACCAAACAGCTTTTACACTTCAACGTACTCGTCATGAGTTTGATGTAATTCGACTTTGGGAACAACCAACCGATTTATTTATGAATTCTCCTGGGTTGCTACCTTTTGCAATCCTGAGTCAAACCCAAGATAAAGCTAGAACATTACAAGATGTTGCACAAGCGATTGAAAGAATCAATGATTCTCGTATCCAAAGTAATGTTGCAGCATCTGCGTCAATTTTAGCTGGGTTAGTATTAGATAAGGAACTAATTCAACGAGTTCTACGGAGTGATATTATGCGCGAGTCTGTCATTTATCAATCGATTGAAGAAGAAGCAATGCAAAGAGGACTTGAAAGAGGACTTGAAAGAGGACTTGAACAAGGACTTGAAAGAGGACTTGAACAAGGACTTGAACAAGGACTTGAACAAGGACTTGAACAAGGACTTGAAAGAGGACTTGAACAAGGACGTAAGGAAGTTGCAATCAATATGCTCAACAAAGGTATTGCGATCGCAATCATTGCGGATGTCACTTGTTTAACTATTGAGCAAATTCAGGGATTACAATCTACAAAAGAAAATCCTGGTCAGGAATGAGGATTAAATAAAGTGCAACAGTACGGTGATGTTAGTGCAGCATAACGCACCATTTCCAATGCAACCAGAATTGCATGTTATTTAATTTGCGTTCCTTAAGTAGATTTATTTAGCATAAAATCATAAATTCACATCCAAGGGTATATAAATATTCTTGGATTTTTATTTTAACAAGTTGTGCGCGATCGCACATTCTACCCTCTCTCCATCAATCATTAGTAAAAAAGTAAAATTTATTACAATCACACTTCAAAATATCCTGAGAAAAAGTTAATTACTCAATAACTATCTAGAATTGTAAATAAAAATTAAATTGAATGTGAGTGCTTACTTTCTGGTAATCTAAACTTCTGTAAATAAAAGTTTCAGTTTTTATATCGTTTTGTGTCAAACAGGCGATAAACAGGGCATTGTGAAGGCATTTTCTGATAAAAACTTCATAGTGACCCAAATTGCCGAAACATAAATGTATGTAGGTTTGTTTATGCTTACCATGCATACGCTTGTGATTTTAAAGAAGAGAACACGCATTTAAGGAGCTTCGTTAGCATGTTCACTCACGTCAAGTCCACCATTCGTCATATTGCACCCGACGACTTGCGGGGACGGCATTTTCTCAAGGTGGTCTATGTCGTGCTAGAGTCGCAGTACCAAAGTGCTTTGTCGCAAGCGGTTCGGGAGATTAACGCTAATAACCCGAATATTGCGATCGAGATTAGCGGCTATTTAATTGAAGAACTTCGCGATCCAGAAAATTACGCGGAGTTTAAGCGGGAACTGGAAACCGCAAATATTTTTATTGCATCATTAATTTTTATTGAAGATTTAGCGCAGAAAGTTGTGGAAGCGGTGCAGCCAATTCGAGAAAATCTCGATGTTGCGGTTGTTTTCCCTTCAATGCCAGAGGTTATGCGACTCAATAAAATGGGTAGTTTTTCCTTGGCACAGTTGGGACAATCGAAAAGTGCGATCGCGCAATTTATGAAGAAGCGCAAGGAAAAGTCTGGTGCTGGTTTTCAGGATGGAATGCTGAAGCTATTGCGGACGCTTCCGACTGTACTCAAGTACTTGCCGATGGATAAGGCACAAGATGCGCGGAATTTCATGCTTAGTTTTCAATATTGGCTAGGTGGTTCCCCGGAAAATCTGGAGAATTTCCTGTTAATGCTGGCTGATAAGTATGTATTTAAGAATGTGGAGACGCGGAATTTCGCTTCTCCTGATACACCGTTCAATTACCAGGAACCAGTCACCTACCTCGATATGGGTTTGTGGCATCCCCTCGCACCGAACATGTATGAAGACGTGCGGGAGTATCTCAACTGGTATGATAGCCGCAAAGATGTTTCCCCAGATTTAAAAGACCCTTTAGCGCCTTGTGTTGGTTTAGTATTGCAGCGTACCCACTTGGTAACTGGTGATGATGCCCATTATGTGGCGATAATTCAGGAACTAGAATCTTTGGGTGCGAGGGTAATTCCGGTATTTGCTGGTGGTTTGGATTTTTCTAAACCTGTCGATGCCTATTTTTATGAGCCGACTACTAAGCAAGTTCATGTCGATGCGGTAGTATCTTTGACTGGGTTTGCTTTGGTTGGTGGACCAGCTAGACAAGACCACCCGAAGGCGATTGACTCCCTCAAACGGCTGAATCGTCCGTACATGGTGGCGTTGCCGTTGGTGTTCCAAACTACAGAAGAATGGTTGGAAAGTGACTTAGGTTTACACCCGATTCAAGTAGCTTTACAAATTGCCATCCCCGAATTAGATGGGGCGATCGAACCGATTATTATGTCGGGTAGGGATGGAACCACTGGAAAAGCGATCGCATTACAGGATCGGGTGGAAGCGATCGCGCAACGGGCAATGAAATGGGCAAGTCTCCGCAGAAAACCCAAATTACATAAAAAAGTCGCCATCACTGTTTTTAGTTTCCCCCCCGATAAAGGGAATGTGGGAACTGCCGCGTACTTGGATGTATTTGGTTCGATTTATGAAGTGATGCAGGCACTCAAGCAAAATGGCTACGACTTGCCAGAATTGCCTGAAAGTGCCAAAGACTTGATGGAGCAGGTAATTCACGACGCACAAGCACAATACAACAGTCCAGAGTTAAATGTTGCTTACCGGATGTCAGTTCCCGAATACGAGGAATTAACCCCTTATTCCCAACGTTTGGAGGAAAATTGGGGACCACCACCAGGACATCTCAACAGCGACGGGCAAAATTTACTCATCTACGGGAAACACTTCGGTAACTTATTTATTGGTGTCCAACCAACATTTGGTTATGAAGGCGACCCAATGCGGTTGTTATTCTCCCGCTCTGCCAGCCCTCACCACGGTTTTGCCGCATACTATACCTACTTAGAGAAAGTCTGGGGTGCGGATGCGGTATTACACTTTGGTACTCACGGTTCGTTGGAATTTATGCCCGGTAAACAAATGGGGATGTCGGGTGAATGTTACCCCGATAATTTAATTGGTAGCATTCCTAATTTGTATTACTACGCAGCGAATAACCCCAGCGAAGCCACCATTGCCAAACGTCGCGGTTACGCAGAAACCATTTCCTACCTGACACCTCCCGCAGAAAATGCCGGATTGTACAAAGGATTAAAAGAACTCAGCGAATTAATTGCTTCCTACCAAACCCTCAAAGATGGTGGTCGGGGTATTCCCATTGTGAATACCATCGTGGACAAAGCGCGGATGGTCAACCTCGACAAAGATATCGAGTTGTCAGAAACCGACGCTAAAGACATGACCCAAGAAGAACGGGATAATGTTGTGGGGATTGTTTACAGCAAATTGATGGAAATCGAATCGCGGTTATTACCATGCGGGTTGCATGTGATTGGTAAACCACCAACAGCAGAAGAAGCGATCGCAACGTTGGTAAATATTGCCAGTTTAGACCGTCAGGAAGAAGAACTGCTCGGTTTACCCAGAATTATCGCCAATAGTATCTACCGCGACTTGGAAGAGATTTACAAAAACAGCGATAAGGGTATTTTGCAGGATGTGGAATTGTTGCAAAATATGACCTTAGCAACCCGTGCTGCTGTCGCTGCCTTAGTAAAAGCCCAAACCGACGCAGAAGGTCGTGTTTCCCTAATTTCCAAGCTGAATTTTTTCAACATGGGCAGAAAAGAACCCTGGGTGGAAGCTCTACACCAAGCTGGCTATACCAATGTTGATACCGATTCCCTGAAAAAATTATTCGAGTACCTAGAATTCTGCCTCGAACAAATTTGTGCAGATAAAGAACTCGCTGGATTACTACGCGGTTTAGAAGGCGAATACATTCTACCAGGACCAGGTGGCGACCCCATCCGCAACCCCGATGTATTACCCACAGGTAAAAATATACATGCTCTTGACCCGCAATCAATTCCCACCCAAGCCGCAGTCCAATCGGCGAAAATCGTCGTGGACAGGTTGTTAGCGCGGAATATGGCAGAAAACGGTGGTCACTATCCCGAAACCATCGCCTGTGTACTTTGGGGTACAGATAACATCAAAACCTACGGGGAATCACTAGCTCAAATCATGTGGATGGTTGGTGTGCGACCAGTTCCCGATGCCTTGGGTCGAGTTAACAAGTTAGAATTAATACCTCTTTCTGAATTAGGCAGACCCCGCATCGACGTAGTAATCAATTGTTCGGGTGTGTTCCGAGATTTGTTCATCAACCAAATGAACCTCCTCGATCAAGCCGTAAAAATGGCTGCGGAATCCGACGAACCCTTGGAAATGAACTTTATCCGCAAACATGCACTCGCGCAAGCTGAAGAAATGGGAATCAACCTCCGTCAAGCCGCGACACGGGTATTTTCTAATGCATCGGGTTCCTACTCCAGTAACATCAACCTGGCGGTAGAAAATAGCACCTGGGAAAACGAAGGCGAGTTACAGGAAATGTACCTCAAACGCAAATCCTTTGCCTTCAGTGCGGATGACCCAGGAATGATGCAGAAGTCACGGGAAATCTTCGAGAAAACCTTGAAAACAGCCGAAGTGACATTCCAGAACCTGGATTCTTCGGAGATATCCTTAACAGACGTATCCCACTACTACGACTCCGACCCAACAAAATTGGTAGCAAGTTTGCGTGACGACGGGAAAATGCCAGCATCATACATGGCAGATACCACCACCGCAAATGCCCAAGTGCGATCGCTCTCGGAAACCGTGCGTCTTGATTCCCGTACCAAATTGTTGAACCCGAAATGGTACGAAGGGATGTTAAGTCATGGTTACGAAGGTGTGCGGGAATTGTCCAAGCGATTGGTAAATACAGTTGGTTGGAGTGCAACTGCAGGTGCAGTTGATAACTGGATATATGAAGATGCTAACGACACCTTCATGAAGGACAAGGAAATGCAGGAAAGGTTATTGAACCTGAATCCTAATTCTTTTAGAAAGATGGTGACAACGCTTCTGGAAGCAAATGGACGCGGTTATTGGGATACAAGTGAAGAGAATCTTGATAAGTTG
This sequence comes from Calothrix sp. CSU_2_0, assembly GCA_012034595.1. Taxonomy (GTDB): domain Bacteria; phylum Cyanobacteriota; class Cyanobacteriia; order Cyanobacteriales; family Nostocaceae; genus Brunnivagina. The sequence goes on from JAAUPE010000004.1 coordinate 76,421, forward strand.
CGCGAATTGTACCAAGAAGTTGAAGATCGGATTGAAGGAATAGAATAGTAATTATTAAGGCAGGTATTTAACCTGCCTTAATAATTACTTACAAATATAATTTTATGGAAGCTTTGACAGTTGATTTTAAATCAGTTATCGAATTAACAGACGAGCAATTTTATCAATTGTGTAGTTCCAATCCTGATATCAGATTTGAGCGTAATGCGACAGGGGAATTAATCATTATGCCACCAGTTGGGGGAGAATCAGGAAATAGAAACGGTAGAGTCAATCAACAATTATTTAATTGGTCAGATATCGATAATACTGGTATAGCATTTGACTCATCTACAGGCTTTAAATTACCTAATGGGGCAGAGCGATCGCCTGATGCTTCTTGGGTACAATTGGCAAGATGGAATGCATTAACATCCGAACAGCAAACCAGATTTTTACCTCTTTATCCAGATTTTGTCATTGAATTACTTTCACCGAGTGATAGTTTGAAAGTGACTCAGAAAAAGATGGAAGAATATAAAAGTAATGGTGTACGTTTAGGTTGGTTGATTAATCGGAAGTTGCGACAAGTTGAGATTTATCGAATTGGGAGAGAAGTAGAAGTTTTAGATAATCCTAGTAATTTGCCAGGTGAGGATATTTTGCCAGGGTTTATTTTAAATTTAGATGTGATTTGGTAAAAAACTCAAGAAACCGGGTTTTTCTCAAAGCAAGTATGACTATCTTTGACTCAACACAAATAAAAACCTGGTTTCTCCCTAAGTACTTAAACAAAATTAATTACACACAAATTCAGCCTTTTGTAAATTCCTGTCCTAATCTTTTTTTAAACTGCTCAACAAAACTGACCGTTGTTAATGTATCGCGATTATCTATACTAATACCAAGTTGCTCACATTGGTCTTCAATAATTTTGCATCCTTTCTCAAATTCTCGAAAATAATTTTGTTGATTGTTCAACACATTAATGATTTTGTTACAATAAGTCTCCATTTTTCTACGATTATCTAATTTTGGCATCTCACCTCCTGCTGTAAGATATCTCATTGCCATCAGTAAATAATATTTACACTTTTTATACTTGGGGTCTAACTTATTTCTATTTCTTTGATTAAAAAGGTTTTCAAGACGGTAGTAAGCAAATGCACTTGTGTAGTAGCTTATAGGACTATGATTAACCCCAAAAATCTTACTACCAATTTCTCTTGACAAATCACCATATGAACGTGATACTCGATGAGGCTGATCGAGAAACATTGCAGCAAAAGTTTTTATTTGGTCAGGGATTGTAATAACACGGTTTTTTGGTACATCTGCTCTATCATGGTATTGCTTTGAGCGTCTTTCATAATATAAATTTTCTCCTGCATGAGAAGACTCAAAGGAATTGTAACATTGTTCTAATTCTTTTTGAAATTCAGATAAAGCAGCTAATTCCTCTTTTTTTACTGGTGTTTGGTGATTAGTTGCTTTAATAATACTGTTAATTACATCATCTTTATCTGTAACAATTATCTTGACTGGAATTTGCAAATTATCAATGCCAGTTAAATTTCTACAGTTATATAAAACATGACTGGTTTGGCATCCATTTACTAGAGGCTTTTGGTAATTCTGTCCATAAAGATATCCTATCCTTACTAATACTAAATATACTTTCTGAGCTAGTCTAAAATTATACATTGGTGACAAGGGAATTGATGTAGATAGGATAACAATCACATATATAACAACCCTATGATGATTCATGAAAATAAAATCATAGAGATATAGCATTACTAAGTCTCTACAATCCTGGTTTCTACAAATGATTTATGATTGCTATGTTTTTATGTCTCAGTTAGGGTATAAAGATGAAATTACGTCATGAAATTAACATTTATTGGAGCGAAGAAGACTCAGCATTTATTGCCGAAGTACCAGAATTAGCTGGTTGTGCTGCTGATGGAGAAACCTATCAAGAAGCACTAAAAAATTTAGAAATTATTATGCAGGAATGGATCGAAACTGCCCAATAATTGGGACGCATTATCCCTCAGCCACAGCAACGATTAATGTCAGCGTAAATTTGTACAATGCTTGTTGTTGGGTCAGAATTTGCCAAATGGAAGGTGTAACAGTGGATTTTGGAACAGTTATTGAATTAACAGACGAGCAATAATTTAGCTATGATGTAGATACAGAGTATATACATTATACCGCTCGAACTAACAAAATGTTTACAAACATAGCCAAATGGGGAAATAGTCTAGCAATTCGGATTCCTCAAAATCTTGCTAAGGAAATCGATTTAGCAGAAGGTTCGGAAGTCGAACTAGAAATTATTGATGGAAGTTTGGTATTGAAACTAAGTAAACGCAAAAATTATTCTTTAGACGAAATGGTTAGGGGAATAACACCAGAAAATCTGCATGGAGAAGTTGATAGTGGTGCTGCGAAAGGGAAGGAAGTCTGGTGACGGAAAGTAATCGAGAAACTAACATTTATATTCCCGATCGCGGAGATATTGTTTACTTAAATTTTGACCCAACTAAAGGTCATGAACAAAGAGGAAAAAGACCAGCTTTTACAGTTTCACCAGCAGGCTATAACAGCAGAACATCTCTGGCTTTATTTATGCCCATTACAAGTCAACAAAAGGGTTATCCATTTGAAGTGATTTTACCAGAAATAATGAAAATTAGTGGAGTCATTCTGACAGACCAGATAAAATCTTTGGATTGGCAAGCTAGGAATGCTGAGTTTGTAGAAAAAGCCAGCCAAAATTTAATTGAGGAAGTGCAAGCAAAAATTGAACCTTTGATTTTTTGAGGATGCAATGGAAGCTTTAACAGGTGATTTTAAATCAGTTATCGAGTTAACAGACATTTTAACCCAACCATTGCTTTACTAAAACCTGCACCTCATCCAAATCTAAAAAATCATACACAAACGCTTTTCTTAACAATGGATAAGGAATATATTCATCATATTTTTGAATTTCTGGAGCTTCGGTATCACTGACCAAATGCTCAGGAATAATTCTTTGTTCGCATAATGAAATAATCTCCCCATCCAAAGTTTCAAGCTTATCTTTCGGCAACCTCACAGTCATATAGTAAGGATTTGCACCACCAATACTTTTAATCCCTAAAGAATCCCGACAAAAGCAATTGAGCAATCTTTCTAAAGTGCGAAATGCCACAGTTCCCATCCAAGGAAAAATCACACATTTCCCCTTTGGTAGCTTAATGACATAGTTTTTATCTAATTCTAAATCCTGTGCTAATTTCCTCACAACTTCCAACCTTTTCAACGCATTCGGCTGCAAATAACTATACTCAATATCATCACACAAAATTCGTCGCATTCGCTGTAAAATTTTAGTATGAATTACCCCACTTCCACCACGCCAAAAAATGCTAGCTTGCCCCTCAACAGATTTAACATTAACTATTTTTTTGCGAAAATTAACTTCCAAAACTTCCCAATTTCTTCCAGCTAAACCAAATTGACTCCCCACATTTGGCATCATCGCAATACTGCCAATTTGATTCATATCATGCTTGACTGAAAATTCTAAATTTTCGGGGAAAACAGCATAAAATTGGAAGCGATTAGTAATTTTCTCCCCAGCTAAACCTAAAATTAGCTTCCCTTTATCAGTTTTTTGAATATGGTCTAACTCCAACAAATAATTTAATAATAGTCTAAAATCATCTTGCGAGATAAACTTAAAAACCGATAAATTCAAAACCTGTTTTGCTAATGCCGCAGGTGAAACTTCTCCCCTTGCAGCTAAAATACTCATTGTTTGGTGATATAACAAACTCAAAGGATATTTCACTGGTTTAAAAGGTTCTACCCAACGTTCTTCTACATATAGTTGAATAATTGCAATACTCTGTAATAAATTCCACGGAATTTGCTCAAATATAGGTGCTTCCGACAAAGGTTCATCCTCCGCACAAACAAACCGCATATCAGCCGATTTACCACGTCTTCCTGTACGTCCTAATCTTTGTAAAAAGCTGGCTACTGACATTGGAGCTTCTAATTGAATTACCCGCTCTAAATTACCAATATCAACCCCAACTTCTAAAGTTAAAGTTGCAGCAGTCACCGCAGGTTTATTTTTTTCCCGCATCGCATTTTCAGCAACTTGACGCAAACTTGCTGCAATACTGCCATGATGTACATAATAAATATCTGGTTCATTTTCGGAAAGAGCAATTTGTCGCAAAGAAGCAATAATTGACTCAGTTTGTGATTTATTATTAGCAAAAATTAGGCATTTACTACCTCTACTCAAATTAAAAATATATCTATCATAATTACTAAACTCCGAAACTTGTTCAGCAGAATCTTTATGTGCTAAATAAAAATGTTCTAAAGCTAATTTAATATTTCTTTTCCCAACTTCAATCGTTGGTGTCATCACTTGTTTATCAGTATCCGATCGCAACCAATCTTCTGCTAATAAATAATCACCCAAAGTTGCAGACAAACCAATTCGACGATGTTGTTTTCCTGTAGTATTTGCTAATCTGGCAAGTTGACAAAGTATCTGACAACCACGCTCAGTTCCCATAAAAGCGTGAACTTCATCAATAATGACAAAACGTAAATCTCCAAATAATCTAACTAAATCATCATTTTTATTAATTAATATACTTTCCAAAGATTCTGGAGTAATTTGCAAAACTCCACGGGGATTTTTTAGTGCTTTATTCTTATAGCTTTGAGAAACATCTCCGTGCCAAGGTACAACAGGAATATCAGCTTCCCGTAATAAATCATTAAGTCGTTCAAATTGGTCATTAATCAAAGCTTTAATTGGACCAATATAAATTGCACCAATACTTTGAGGTTTTTGCTCGTATAATACCGTCACAACTGGCAAAAAAGCAGCTTCTGTTTTACCCGCAGCAGTACCAGCAGCAATTAATAAATGACTATCAGTATCAAAGATAATTTCACATGCAGCATCTTGAATAGGTCGTAATTCTGTCCAATTATTGTTATATATATATTCTTGGATAAATGGAGCAAGTCGAGAAAAAGTTTTATTCATATTAATTTTAGATTTTGGATAGATTCGCTTGCGTTCAGTACAAGCTTTGGATTTGGGATTTTAAAACATCAAATAAATAATACCAATTTGAAAAATAATTGCGACAGATGGAGTCACGAAAAGCTTATGCAGTAAATATTTCACAATCCAAAATCTAAAATCTAAAATGGTATAACTTTCAATAAGTGATTTAAATAATATTAGGGCGCATTGCGCCCCTGATATTAACTTCCTTCGACTTGAAGACTGTATTCGTCTGCTGTCATTGCGTCGTCGATTTCGCTGATGTCGTCGATACGGACTTTTAATAACCAAGCTTCACCATAAGGGTCATCTGCCACTTGTTCGGGTGCATCTGTCATGGCATCATTACGTTCGAGGATAATGCCTGTGACGGGTGATTTGAGGTCTTCGACGGCTTTGACTGATTCAATTGTGCCGAAGTTTTCGCCTTTGCTGACGGTTTCTCCCACGTCGGGTAATTCCAGAAATACAATATCTCCTAGTTGGTCTACGGCAAATGCGGTAATGCCAATAGTCGCGATATCTCCTTTTAAACGAACATATTCGTGAGTATCTAGATATTTCAAATCTTCAGGATATTCAAAGCCCATATCATTAACCTCTACAAAATACAAAAAAGTTTGGAGTTAGTTTAGGTGTTGTGGTCAGTAATCAGCACTTACTAAAATTAGCCCAGAACAAATTATTCCTTAAAAGTTAGCAAAATTATCAATTTGTCAAACGAGATTTTGAACGATAGAAGGGACGTTTGACTACTACTGCTGGATAGGTTTTGCCGCGAATCTCGACTTCTAGCTGTTGTCCTACGGTTGCTAACTCGGTGGGGACGTATGCTAATGCGATCGCATAACCTAGTGTTGGTGAGATTGTCCCACTGGTGATTTCCCCAACTATTTTACCTGCTGCTAATACTGGATAACCGTGACGGGCGATGTTACGTCCTTGCATTTGTAATCCGACTAATCGACGCTTTACTCCTGCTGTTTTTTGCTGTTCTAGGATTTGTCGTCCGATAAATTCCCCTTTGCTGTCGAGATGAACTAACCAACCTAATCCAGCTTCTAGGGGTGTGGTGGTGTCATCAATGTCTTGTCCGTAAAGTGCCATTGCGGCTTCTAAACGTAGGGTATCTCTGGCTCCAAGTCCCGCAGGAACTACACCTGCTGCTATCAGATTTTGCCACAATTCGACACCTGTATCAGCGTCAACCATGATTTCAAACCCGTCTTCTCCTGTGTAACCTGTCCTGGCTAAAAATGCTGGTTTTCCAAGGATATTAGCTTCGAGGTGTCCGAATGCTTTAACTGGGTTCAAATCTATTTCCATAAATTTTTGCAGTTTTTCCAAGGTTTTTGGTCCTTGGAGGGCAATCAAAACTTTTTCGCTGGATAAATCTTGGAATTTGATTTCATTTGTATCTAAATGTGATAGTAACCAGGCTTTATCTTTGGCACAGGTGGCAGCGTTAACGATTAGTATGCCTTTTTGCTCACTTGTATTGGTTTCACCTTGGTAGTAAAAAATTATATCGTCAATAATTCCACCTTGGGGATTGAGCAAAACACTGTATTGAGCTTGACCTGGTTGGAGACGGCTTAAGTCTGATGGAACTAGCTTTTGCAGTTGGGATACTAAATTTTTACCTTGGAGAGTAAATTTGCCCATGTGGGATATATCGAACATACCTGCATTATTTCTGACAGCTTCATGTTCGCTGGTGATACCGCTAAATTGTACGGGCATATCCCAACCACCAAAGCTGGTAAATCTGGCTTTGAGTTTTTGGATTACAGGGTATAGGGGAGTACGGGCAAGGGTTTCGCGAGTGTCGGGATGGTTAGCCACGGATATTGCTACTGTGTTAGTTCGATCACTTTATATCGTATTGGAAGACGCGGGAAAATGTGCGATATGCATGATTGCATTAAGCTAAGTTCCTATGGACTCCGAAGGTGACTACCCGTAGGGTGGACTTGCTACTCATTTGTGTCAACTTAAACTTGAATTCGTGGAGTTAATAGGCGTTTGCGATAAGCGCAGTTTAAGTTTCCGTGTAAAAACCAAAATTGGGGGATTCTCCCCCAAACCCCCTCCAAATAAGAAGCTTGGAAATTGTGAAATCCCGTAGTGTTGTAAGTACTTAGGGCTTGCTGATTAAAGATGAAACCCTTGTAGAAACAGTGATTGAGGTCGATAGGTTGGTAAAAAGTGCAAGAAAATCAGGTAAAATTGCTCAAAACCCTAACATAGGCATAGAAAATGTATAGA
>JAAUPE010000193.1 GCA_012034595.1 Calothrix sp. CSU_2_0
CGAGACTTTCTAAAATTTGAGCTACTGATATATAGTCGGGTAACTGCGTCATGAAGTTCATCTTACCTGAGAACGCTACCTTTGTTTCTCTGATTTTCGGTTTTACCCCGATTTATTGAGGAGATACTTCTGTAGGATATCGTAGTGCGATAGTTACCAAACAACTTCAAAAAGCTGGATTTACCAAAGTATTTAATTTGGAAGGTGGTATTTTTAGCTGGGCAAATGCAGAAAATTCGGTGTTTGAATTTTTGCATCAAACTTCATTTGTACATCCATATAACGAAATTTGGGGAAAACTATTAAAAAACCAGAAAAGTAAGTCAAAATAGAAGATATGTTTTGTTTTTTAAAAATTCTACTCTTCTTGACTAGTAGTCTGTCAAGAACTAATTGACGGTTGTAGAGACGTAGCAATGCTACGCGAAACTTCTCCCCGTGGCAAAGTTTCGCGGCAACTTCGCTGTCTCTAGAGGATTGTGGATGTATACATAACCGTCAAAATAAAATTGACAAACTACTAGCATATTTACTCACGAAATTATGGGTTATAAATGTCGAGTCTTTCAATTATAATTCCGACTTTGAATGAAGCAGGTAGTTTAGAGAAAACATTACGCTACCTGACCATACTCAACCCACTGGCAAAAGAAATTTTGATAGTTGATGGTGGTAGTACAGATGCAACTATTGCGATCGCAAAGCACTGCTTGCACTTTTTCCCCTTATCGATTGATGTGCAAATTTTAAAGTCTAATGGCAAAGGACGTTCGGTACAAATGAACTATGGTGCAAAATATGCCACAGGGGATTTTCTTTGCTTTCTCCATGCGGATACAATCGTACCCGATGATTTAGTCACGGTGATTCAGCAAACTCTAACCAATCAAAAAGTTGTTTGTGGTGGGTTTATTTCGTTGATGACGGGTACTCAAACAACTCGTTGGGGGATATCGCTACATAATTACTTGAAAACTTATTATGCACCTTTATTATTTCGTCCTCACTCATTTATGAAAGGGTTACGGTTATTATTTGGGGATCAGGTTATGTTTTGTCGTCGTCAAGAGTTTTGGGAATGCGGTGGATTTGATGAAAAGCTAGCAATTATGGAAGATGGTGACTTGTGTTTAAAACTGGCAAAAAAAGGTAAAATCCAGTTAGTGAATCGTACTGTTACAAGTTGCGATCGCCGTGTAGCTTATTGGGGTGTTTGGAAAGCAACGGTAATTTATTTGTACATTGGGATTTTGTGGGGAATTGGTGCTGATGCTAATTACTTGAAGCGGTTCTATGAAGATATTCGCTGATTGAGGTTCCAGTCATAATATAAATATTTTACAGGTGTTGATGAATTAATTGGTAAGTCGTTGTTTAAGTAATAGCGAATATATTCAGGTATAGATGATGCAGTTTTTAAAAAGTCTGAACGATACCATTTAAAAATTTTACTGCAATATAGTGTATGATTTTCTTCGTTGTAATTAACTTTTTCTGGATTATTGATAAACCGATGTGCATCATCATCTAATTGCTGTTGAATCATTTCTGGATAATAAGCAGTAGCGCGTAATAAAGGACAACCAATAGAAGCACAAACAATCGCAAAATGAATCCGTGAGTCTTGAAATTTGTCTCTGAGTATCTTGTTTTCAATTTCCGATAAACTATAATACTTGCCACCAACTAAATAAATTTGACGTTGAAAAAACCGTAGAAAATTAAACCAATTAGGAATTCCTAAAATTTTGGGGAGAACGGATTTAATTGGGTAGTTTTCTAAAATCGTCTTAATAGTAAAAGCATTATATAAGTTAATCCAAAAAGCTAATTGCTCGGAAATATGAGTACTTGTATCGAGTACATTAATATCTTGTTGACCAATATTAGCTAGCCAATCAGCAAGTATTTTCGGTTTTTCCTGTTTCCACGCTAAATAATTAACCTGTCCTTGTTTATCAACGTATTGCTTTAACAACTCATCCCACACATTAAAATCAATTAAATTATCAATCGAACTATTCACAATTTACCACCTTGAATTCAACCCATATTAATAATTGCTAATTTAAGAATTAAAATTGCAAATGTTCAGATTATTAATTAGCGTTAGTTATCATTGACGTAGTACTTCTAATAATTTCTGGGCTGTATATGGCTTGGGTAAAAAAGTAGTTAAGTTTGATTCTTGACTAATGGTAAATTGTTCGCTAGTGGCAAGTCCACTAACTGCAATTACTGGTACTAATGGATTAATCCTGTGAATAGCATTAATTGCTGTGCAACCATCCATATTTGGCATCATCATATCAATAATGACTGCTTTTATATTTTTTTTATGTTGGGCAAAAACTGCGATCGCTTCAATTCCATCATTGGCAATCATCACTTGATAGTTATAATTTTCAAGGGAAATTTGAGTAACTTCTCTAATAGTAGGTTCATCATCAACTACTAAAATTAATTCTCCATTACCTGGGACAATCTCTACATCTTCTACTAACGAAACCGTTTGATTGCTAACTGCGGGTAAATAAACCTTGAATGTCGTACCTTTACCAATCCGACTAGCAACATTAATAAAACCACCATGACCTTTAATAATACCCATTACAGACGAAAGTCCTAATCCAGTACCTTTACCAAACTCTTTAGTAGTAAAAAATGGGTCAAATATTCTTTCTAAATCTTCTTTTTCAATCCCAATTCCTGTATCTGAAATAGTTAGTAACACATAAGAACCAACTAACGCTTCAATATTCATACTCAAGTAATTTTGATCGATAACAATATTCTCAGCTTTAATTGTGAGTAATCCCCCATTTGGCATCGCATCACGAGCATTTAAACACAAATTAATCAGTACTTGATGTAATTGGGTATTATCACCACATATCGATAGTAAATTTGGTTGAAACTCGTGTTTAAAACTAATTGATTTTGGAAAAGTTTGCTCAATTATTTGTTTGATTTCCAGAATCAAACTTTCAAGCTGAACTATAGTGCGATCGCCTTCCATCCCCCCGACAAAAGATACCACTTGTTTTACTAAATTTGCACCACGTTTAGCATTGTTCTCGACTATTTCTAGTATTTGTAAATTACCTCGATCGTGACAATTATTTTTTAATAGTTGTGCTGACATCACAATTGGTGAAAGTACATTATTCAAGTCGTGAGCAATTCCACTAGCTAAAGTTCCAATACTTTCCATCCTCTGCGCTCGTAAAAATTGCTTTTCGAGTTGTTTCTTTTGGGTAATATCAGTATCTATTGTCAAAATTGATTTAGCTTCTAAGTGTTCATCATGTACTAAAGTCCAACGACTTTCAACGATAATTTCTTTACCCAATTTTGAGTTTCTAACTAACTCTCCCTGCCAAAAACCTTGATTTAAAACCGTATTATAAATTTCTTGAAATTGAGCAGGTTTCCCCCGATATAATATCTCCCTCGCATTCTGTCCAACTACTTCTTCCGCTTTCCAACCATAAAGTTTTTCCGAACCTTGATTCCACAGTAGAATTTTATTTGCTAAATTTCGTAAAACAATTGCATCATTGGTAATATCGAGTAATGCAGCACGCACTCGTATTTGACGTTCGGCACGTTTGCGAACTGTAATATCCTCAAAAATATATAATCTACCGCTACAACATTCCCCTTGACGACGAAAATTTGTCGATACACGTCGAATAATTCTGCCATCCTTCAAAGATATCTCATCTTCCAAAACTCCGGCATTATTTTGATAATGAATTGATTTATCCTTTTCGATAAATTCAACTACATCTGTCACTTGTTCTTGACAGTGACTAATAACATCTGAATTTTTTAATTCCCCACATTCAATCTGCGATCGCAAACCTTCTATTCCCCAAATTTCACAAAAACGATGGTTGTGATAAAAAATTTGACCAGAACATTTATCCACAACATAAAAACCCAGAGGAGATACATTATTAATGGAATTTAAAATTTCTTGCTGACAATTCAACTCTTCCTCTGCTTGACGACGTTTAGTCACATCTTCAAAGTAAACAGACAAACTATTTGGTGACGGATATGCATGAACCTTCAACCAGCTATTTAATAATGGGTAAAACTCTTCAAACTCGACACTAATTTGCTTACTTACCGCTCGATAACACTCACGTTCAAACCTCGAACCAAGCATCTCCGGAAACATCTGCCAAAAATTTTCGCCAAACAACCGTTCACGAGATTGCTGCAATAAAACTTCAGCTTTACTATTCAAATAACTAAAACACCAATTATTATCCAATGCCAAAAAACCATCGGAAATAGTATCCAGAATACTGGCAACTTTGTTATTTGCCGATCGCTCACTTTCAGTTAACCTTAAATGCTCCTCTTTTGCTTGCTGATAATCATCCTTTATCGACTCCAACTCCCTAAGACTGCAACGAATGTCCAATTGTCGCATCACCAAACGAGCAAGCGATCGCAATCCTTCAATCTGCTTTGTGTTAATCTCCTTGGGAACAGTGTCAACCACGCAAATTGTCCCAATCATATGTCCTTCCTTTGTTTTTAAGGGTATCCCCGCATAAAAACGTGTATATGGTTCCCCAATAACTACAGGAGAAGTCGCAAATTGTGCATCTAATAAGGTGTCAGGAATAATTAATATATCCCCTTTCTGAAGACAAGCTGCACATAATCCCATATCTCGCGGTATTTCTGCCAAATCAAAACCAACTTTAGCTTTAAACCAATGACGATTTGTATCAATTAAATTAATTAAAGCAATTGGGGTATCACAAATTTGAGCAGCCAATTTTGCCAAATCATCAAATGCTTCTTCCGGAGAAGTATCGAGAACTTGATACCGTAGTAGTGCCTCTAATCTTGCTGTTTCATCATTCAATACTAAATAGTTCATGTATTTCCCCAATTATTACTGAATTATGGTGTTTCCCCTATCAAGACACAATCTTGACTGCCATTATTTCGGTAAATTCTCAAAGTAAAGAAGATTTTAACTAGTAGCTTTTAATCCTACTATTAGTTTTTTTTGGGAATTTATTGTTGATATAAATTTTGAATTAATCCAATGTCGGCAGCCCAATAATTATTTATTAAGTATTTTTACTTAGCTAACTCAATGAATGTTCTGATTCCTAGATGGATCAAATCATAATCCGAAACAACGAGATTATCGAGTCGGAAGCCAAACTATTTTTATTACATCATTACTAGGAATATCACTTAGACAAGGAAATAATTCTGTATGTAGATATACGTGTAACTATCTAATACCGAAAATTAGCGTCACTTCTGATTAATGCCATAGGATTTTCCAATGTTGTAATCTATCCTGTGCAAGCCAAAAAGTCATACATCAATACAATTTCTCAAAGAATGTTTATAAATAAAATCTTAAGTAGGGAAGGTAGTTTGCGATGTAGATTTTCTTCCCGCAAAACTGCCATTGTGTTACGGCTAAATAAGTATTTCGGGTGATTTATCCAATTTTTTGAGCGGGAACCACCAAAAATCAGTGCGTTGACTTTCCAGCATAACGCACCCAACAACATCTTTTAAGCGAAAATAGATTTAATCTTAAATTTTGATATCTATGAATACAAGTACAATACCTACTTTAGCTTCCCCAGTAAAGCCTCACATTAACGATAGTTTTGCAATTCATTTTGCACCACTATCTTTGACTGATATCTACAGTAAAACCGATGACCCTAGCAACGGTGCAATAGTAGTAATGAGCGGCACAGTTCGCAATCAAACAGAGGGGAAAGCGGTTATTTGTCTAGAATATCAGGCTTATGAGCCAATGGCTCTGCGAGTATTTTACCAAATAGCCGCCGAGATTCGGCAAAAATGGTCAGATGTTAACCGCATAGTTATTTATCACCGAATTGGACGTTTAGCAATCGGAGAAATTAGTGTTTTAGTTGCTATTGGTTGTCCCCATCGTTCGGAAGCATTTGCAGCTTGTCAATATGCCATAGACACGCTCAAACACCAAGCACCAATTTGGAAGAAAGAACATTGGCAAGATGGTTCCAGTACTTGGGTTTCGATTGGTGCTTGCGAACAATCGTCAAAAGACTGCTAATTTATTTAAATAGAGAAAATCCTCTCAAAATAATTCTTAACTCAACAATATTGTTATCCTCACAAAGTCCTCAAGATTGATGTGTAATCTCTAGATTTACTAGAAACCAGGGGCAACAATAATGTACAAAAGAAACTTCGTTCAACTCATCCATTTTTTAGAAGCAGATTTAGCAATACCGACGAATAATTTACTTTTGGCATTGCGACATACAGAACATACTCCAAACCTACTACCGATGATTCTTTGGCAGTATGGATTTGTGACAATTAGCGAGTTAGACCAAATCTTTGATTGGTTAATCTCATAGAGACGTTCCCATGGAACATCTCTAATCTCAAATTAATTTTCCTACATCAACAAAATCCATTCTTTTAAAAGTGGATTAACTTGGTTGGGAACTTCATCATGGGGACAATGACCTGCTTTGAGAAAATACTCGGTTAACTGAGGATAATATTTGCGGAATTGTTGAGAACGTTCCGATGAATTCATCCACGGGTCAGCTTCTCCCCATAACAATAATAAAGGACAAGTTAATTCCTTCAACAATACATCTACCTTTTCCCCTTGAGGTTTACCAGCAAATAGGGAAGCAAAAACATCAAATGCACCTTCATCACAGGATGGACGATGAATGTCTTCAATTAATTGCTCGGTAATTGCGCTTTTATCTAAATATACTTTTTCCAGAGTTTGTCTAATTACCCAATGTTGACGGACATATTGAAATAAGAGAAACTGTGCTAAAGACTGTTTAAAAATCCACTTCACAACATCACCCAATAATGTCTGTAATCGATCGCTTTGCTGTGGTGGTTGAATTTCACTTTGGATTCCTTCCGGTTCCGCAGTCGAATCAATATCGCTAAATGGTCCAGCACTGTTGAGTAATACCAACCCCGCAGCAGCATCAGGACACTGGGCAGCTAAACATAAACTAGCATAGCCACCAAGGGAATTCCCCGCTAATACCGCCTTTTCACCAATCACTTGGCTGATAAAATCATCAAGTTGGTCGCGCCAGAGACTTCCACCGTACTCTATTTTGGGTTTCTGCGATCGCCCATAACCCAGTAAGTCAATTGCATACACTTCAAAGTCTTGTGATAGTTCCGAAATATTTTTGCGCCAGTGGTCGGTAGATGCCCCAAAACCATGTACTAATAGTAGTGGTGGACGGTTTGGGTGTTTTTCTCCAGCTTTGACGTAGTAGACATTATAACCCCGCCATTGCCAATATTGTCCGGGTACTGAAGTTGTGGGATAAGCTGTAGCTGCTTGCATAGTTGATAAAAATTTAATGCAAAGAAATATTAAGTCTCTTTTAATAATTCTAGAATAGGTGTTGAAAACGCTGCGTGTCTGATGGGTACGGTTTTCCTCCTATTGGCAAAAATAGCATAGCAGCTTCCCACTAGGTATTGCCAATAGGTAGTTTGTTCCGCCACGGATTTATGAAATGCTGTACTTAAGGTTATGCTTCAAACTGCTAGGATATTTGTGCAATTCATATTTTGACAGTTTTTGACCCATAAATCCGGGAATAAGCACTAACACATTATGATTAAAGTTTTAATAGTTGACGATCAACATTTAATTCGTCAGGGGTTAAGAACATTATTAGAATTAGAACCCGATTTAGAAATTATAGGAGAAGCAGAAAATGGACAAGAAGCTCTAAATTTAATTAGGGAATTAGCACCGGATGTTGTATTAATGGATATGCGAATGCCAGTCATGGATGGAGTCGCAGCAACACGTGCAATTCAAAAAGATTTTACCAAAGTCAAAGTATTAGTATTAACTACATTTGATGATAATGAATATGTGACTGCTGCTTTACAACATGGAGCAATGGGTTATTTATTAAAAGATACTCCTTCTGAGGAATTAGCAGTAGCAATTCGTGCAGTATATAAAGGATATACCCAACTAGGACCAGGAATTGTAAAAAAGCTATTAACACAATTTCCCGCAAATTCGGCGACTCAAGAAACAACACCACCAGCGAATTTGACAGAACTAACCCCTCGTGAAAAAGAAGTTTTAAGATTAATTGCAAGTGGGGCAAATAACCGTGAAATAGCCCAACAATTATACATTTCCGAAGGTACAGTCAAAAACCATGTTACAAATATTTTAAACAGGTTAAATCTACGCGATCGCACTCAAGCAGCAATTTTTGCCAATTCCCATTTATCCCATCTGGAAAGTGAATAATTGTACAGATGATTCATCGGGTTGGTTGTCTGCTAATTCATTCCTAATTTATTCCTAATTTATTCCTAATTTACCACGATATCAAGACGACCCATGGGGTCATTTCTACGTAAATAAATCGATACATTTATCCTTCAAAACTTCCTTTGTGACGCGAATATTTCTAAAACAATCCCCAATATTATATGATGCTACTGAGTCGAGAAAAAGCTAATTTCTACTTAAAAGACTTAGAAACACCAGCAGGTAAAATCATTAATTTAACAATTGCTGTACTTGTTTTTCTTTCATCAGGTATTTTCGTTGCTGAGACTTACAATATACCCCAGGAAATTCGTTTATATTTACACGCAGTTGATACCGCAATCTTAATTATTTTCGCGATTGAATATGGATTACGTCTTTGGAGTGCCGAA
This sequence comes from Calothrix sp. CSU_2_0, assembly GCA_012034595.1. Taxonomy (GTDB): domain Bacteria; phylum Cyanobacteriota; class Cyanobacteriia; order Cyanobacteriales; family Nostocaceae; genus Brunnivagina. The sequence goes on from JAAUPE010000193.1 coordinate 8,740, forward strand.
CAGAAAATAAAATATCTCTTGAGCTTTTATTCAATTATTGATTTGATGGCAATTTTGCCTTTTTTCTTGGGAGCAGTTGATATTAGTTATATTCGTCTACTGCGTTGGTTTAGGATTTTACGCTTAATTAGATTTATCGATCGCAAATATTTACTTGGTATTAGTAATGAAGATAGCGTAATTTTTGCTCGCATTCTCTTCACTTTATTCGCCATTATTTTTATATTCTCTGGTTTAATATATCAGGTAGAACATCCAGTGAATTCGGATAATTTTGCTACTTTTTTAGATGCATTTTATTTTTCTGTTGTCACAATGACGACAGTCGGATTTGGCGATTTGATACCCAAATCTGAGTTTGGACGCTTATTAACAGTGTTAATGATTTTAACAGGAATCGCATTAGTGCCTTGGCAATAGGTGATTTAATCAAACGTTTGGTAAAATCTACTAATCAAATTGAGATAGTTTGTCCTGGTTGTGGCTTGGCTTTTCATGAGTCAGACGCACATTTTTGCAAAAGATGCGGCACTAAGTTGGTAAATTAGGTGACATGCTCCACACACGCTCCCTGAGTACAGGTACAGTGTGGCTTCTCAGCGACTCTTCGTTTGAAGACATTAACTGAGCTTTGAGGGCGTGTGTCCCACGCGCCTTTATATTGATTGCTGCATTTAAATCCCTACACAAACTGATATAACAAACAGGACAGTTATGTATTCTTTGGGATAGCGGCTTTTTAACTTTATGACCACAACTAGAACATTCTTGGCTAGTACCATTTGGATTTACAGCTATTACCTTCAAACCAGCATTCTCAGCTTTGTTTGAAAGTATTGATATAAACTGTCCCCATCCAGCATCATTTACACTTTTTGCCAATCGTGATTTAGCTAGTCCTTTGATATTCAATTTTTCAACAGCTATGACATCGTATTTATCAAGTAGTAGTTTTGCTGTTTTGAAGTGAAAATCTTTTCTAGTGTCAGCAACCTTTTTGTGTTGCTTGCCTAGTTTTTTAATTGCTTTTTTACGTCGATTAGACCCTTTTTTGCGTCTTGATACTTTTCTTTGCGCTGATTTTAATTTACGTTCAGCTTTTCGTAAAAACTTTGGTGCTGAAATTCTTTCATTATCAGAAGTAACAAAAAATCAATCAACCCGACATCAATTCCGACAATATTATCAGCATTAAAATCGGTTTTAATCACTGGAACTGTTTTGTCGTCAAGGCTTAGAGTCACATAATAGCCATCAGCTTTTTTGGTGACATATACAGTTTTGATATCAAATCCGTCAGGTATTTGACGATGAACAATTACTTTTACATCACCAATCTTTGAAAGCGTTATTCTATCACGAGAGAAGTGATGACGTTTGAATTGAGGAAAAGTAAATGTTTTATACTGACCAACTCCTTTAAATCTCGGTCTACCAGATTTCTTGCCGTTACTATCACCTTTTAACCATCTATCAAAAGTTGTCTCAACTTTCTTAGGGACTTCCTGCAATACTTGAGAATGAATATTTTTGTACCAAGATCGATCTATTTTAAGTTGAGTTAAAGATGCTTTCTGGCTGTAATAGTTGGGTTTATCTTTTAATTCTGGTAAATGACAAATTAAAGAACATCTATCAATAGCACAACGATTCATCTCATACCAATCAAATCTCTGAGCAAGCAAATAATTATATTGATATCGCAACATTTCAAGCGTGCTGTCAATTTTTTCAGCTTGTTCTTTATTGGGCTTGATTTTAAACTGGTACGAGATTCGCATTTATTTTATCCTCCTTACGTAAATATGATAACATAAATGTACGTCTATTGGGTGGATATTATGAAAGATTGTAGAATTAGTTTGAGGGTATCAGCTAGAAGAATGCAAAAGTTCAGAGAATATGCAGTTGAGAAAGATAAAACGCTGACTCAGTTGATTGAAGAGTATATTGACAGCTTGCAAACAGCTAAAGAAATAAAATAAATATTTGGGTAAAAATTCAACTATTGTCTTTCTCTGTCCTTGCTGTGCAAAAAATTAATCAAGACAATGTTTCATTTTTACCTCGAATACCCTACGGGTAGACGCGCAAGCGGCTTCTGATAAGTAGCAAGCTACATCCCACGCTCATTCGAGTGAGACGTGGGGCTTCTTCTGTTTCAGCTAAATTTTTGCCTAATTCGGATTAATTTCAGACTTTGACTCAATTATTCACATCCAGAAAATGGCTTAAAAGCACAATATTTTCCTTTTTAGCTTTCCCCTTTCCCAATTTCCCCCTACTATATGTATGTCTTGATAAGTGTATAAATATGCCTCAACTTTACGTAAATCCAGTTAGTGGAAACGATAGCGCTGCGGGTAGCCAACAAGCACCTTTTAAAACAATCACAAAGGCATTACAGCAATCGAATGCGGGTTTAACCATTCAACTTGTAGACGGCACTTACAATAGCCAAAGTGGCGAAAAATTCCCTCTGTTAATTCCTGGGGGAGTCAATGTAGTTGGTAACGAAGGAAACAAAGGCAGTAACGTTATTATCGAAGGTAGCGGGGAATTTCTCAGTCGTACCTTTGCCCGTCAAAATGTGACAATTCTCATGGGAAGTGGTGCAGAATTGCACGGTGTAACAGTTATGAATCCAGCAACTCGTGGAACAGGAATCTGGATAGAATCAACTACACCTTTAGTCGCTAGTTGTACTTTAACTAAATGTAAACGCGAAGGAATATTTATTACAGGTGAGGCTAACCCCCTGATTCGCGATAATATTTGCACAGAAAATGCCGCAAATGGAATTACGATCGCGAAAAATGCTAAAGGAGATATTCGCAATAACATCTGTTTTAACACTGGTTATGGCATTGCAATTAGTGATACCTCATCACCAAATTTAACTAGTAACAATATCTACGAAAACCGCTCTGGGTTGGTTATTTCTGGTGATGCACGTCCAATATTACGAGCGAATATTAGTGAAAAAAATGTCCAAGATGGGATGACTGTTATTGGCAATGCATCACCTAATATTGGTAGTACAAATAGTCCTGGTGAAAATATTTTCCGCAATAATGGACAATTCGATTTGCAAAATACTAGTACTAATAAACTTGTTTCAGTCGGGAACCAAGTTGAACCGACAAAATGTAAAGGGAATATCGAATTTATTGGTAATCAAGCACCATCCCCAACCCCAACACCAACCCCAACAC
>JAAUPE010000194.1 GCA_012034595.1 Calothrix sp. CSU_2_0
TAGCACTTGGTTTCGGGCTTAAATATCAAAAGGCTGTCATTGCGAGGAGGAACGACGAAGCAATCGCAATAATCCCGTAGTTTTTGCGATTACTTCGCTTCGCACCACTACGTGGAAGCAAGCTACGTAATGACGGTTTAAAGGTTCTATAAACCTTTAAACGCTTGTAAATAGGACTTGTGTGTACACCGCAGCCTACAAGGGGAGGGATAAAAATTATTGGTGTCAACTTAAGTCAAAGCCTTATCCCACAATGATTTTATCCCATCCCTTAATCCTGACAGGTGTGGCTTGTTACTTACTTTTATCCGCTTGCGTGTCTACCCGCATTGTCCTGGAGCGAACTGTCGCACTACAAACTTTTGTCTTCGACACGCTACACGTAGTTTACCTCTCCGGAGAAGTAGACAAAATCCAAAATCCTCTTAGAAGATGACTTTTGCCTTGTTGTATTAGTAGTATCCTTAAAAGAAGCTGGGGATATGATGCAACAATTTTCAAAATTATGAAGCGAAGCATTAGATTTATATTACTGCTATTGGGTATGTGGCTAATTTTTGACTTAGCTTCGCGCTTGATAGCAGAAGTTTTATGGTTTCGTGAAGTTGGATATTTACAAGTTTTTTGGTTGCGCTTAAGTACAAAACTATGGCTGTGGATCGGAACCTTTTTCTGTACAGCTAGTTTTTTGCTATTAAATTTGATGATTGCCAGACGATTTAAGTATGGGAAAAGAGGAGAAGAAGTAAAGATTAAGGGAGAAAAATTGATTACTAATGCTTCCTCCCATCTCAAATTACGCTTCCTTTTTCCTGCTGTGATTGTTCTAAGTGGTATCGCATCTTTAGTAATCGTTTATTACAGCCAGGAAGTTTTGAGGATTTGGCATCCTAACCTGGAATTACCATCTCAAAAACTAGAATTATTAAAACAATTGCAAGCATTTGGAAAGTTTTTAGGATTTAAGCAAATTTCTTTTCCAATCCTACAAGCTGGCTTCTCTTTATTAATTACACTAGCAATATTAGTCTTTCATGAATTTAGTTTATATGCTTTGACATTTATCTTCAGTTCCCTACTTGCATTTATATTTTCAACTTACTGGGATAAATTTTTACAGTTTTTTAATAGTATTACCTTCAATCGCAGCGAACCATTATTTAATCTTGATATCAGCTTTTATGTCTTTTCTTTACCAATTTTAGAACTACTGCAATCCTTATTCCTGGGAACATTTGCATTCAGCATTGCCGCAGTTGGATTAATTTACTTACGTTCGGCAAATAGCCTCAGCGAAGGCAACTTTCCCGGTTTTTCCATATTGCAACGACTGCATTTAGACAGCTTAGGTTGTTTATTCATGCTTTCGATTGCCCTACGTTACTGGCTTTTGCGTTACTCCCTCCTTTTTTCCCAACGCGGAGTTAATTATGGTGCCAGCTTCACATCCGTCAAGGTTCAGTTACCAATTTACACCGCACTAACTTGGTTAGCGATCGCGATCGCGTTTTATCTAATCCTGCGAATCCTCAGCTTGTATCGAGCTATCAAGCGAAAGAAAACAAGGTTACAACAGCGACAAAGAACTAAAAGTTATTTCTCTCCCTCCCCCATTCCCTCTGTTTTCCCTTACCCCCGTCATCTGATATATTTCCTCGCTGGATATTTCACAATTGCAGGTGCATCTGGGGAAATCCTCCCTTCCCTTGTCCAGCGCTTTTTTGTCCAACCAAACGAACTTGCCCTGGAACTTCCCTACATCAAACGCACTATTGCCCTGACTCGACAAGCATTTAAATTAGACGATATTGAAACGGAAACTTTTGCACCCCAAGGAACCCTGACTGCTGCTGACTTAAAAAATAATGCCTCCACAATCCGTAATATTCGACTTTGGGATGTGCGTCCACTGCTGGATGCTAACCGTCAATTGCAGCAAATTCGACCTTACTATAAATTTCCCGGTGCAGATATTGACCGCTACACCTTAGTCAGAGAGGGGGGAAGCGAAAAACAACAAACAATTATTGCCGCACGGGAGTTAGATTCTACAGGTTTACCCGAACAAGCACAAACTTGGGTCAACCGACATTTAATTTATACACATGGTTACGGTTTTACATTGAGTCCAGTTAATACAATCGGTGTGGGTGGATTACCAAATTACTACGTCCAAGATATTGGAGTTGCTGCTGCTGGTCAAAAAGAAAAAGCTTCCTTAAAGTTATCGAGTGAAGTCATCCGTAACAGTATTCCTATCGGTCAACCACGTATTTACTACGGTGAAATCAGCAATAACTACGTGATGACAGGCACAAAGACCAAAGAACTTGACTATCCCAGTGGTGGTGATAACGTTTATAACGTTTACGATGGTAGAGGGGGAGTTTCAATTCGCTCGCTCTGGCGAAAGTTATTTTTTGCTGAGTATCTCAAAGATTGGCAAATGCTACTGACGCGGAATTTTACCCCGCAAACTAAGCTATTATTTCGTCGCAACATCAAAGATAGAGTCAGAGCGATCGCACCATTTTTACGTTACGATCGCGATCCTTATTTAGTGGCAGCAGATGGAGGAGGAACAACATTAACAGGGGAAAAGACTTATTTATATTGGATTATTGATGCTTACACCACGAGCGATCGCTATCCCTATTCGGAACCGGGAAATGATAAATTTAACTACATTCGCAATTCTGTAAAGGTTGTTGTTGATGCTTACAATGGCAGCGTCAATTTCTATGTTGCCGATCCCAATGACCCAATAATTACATCCCTAACCAAAACCTTTCCAAATCTTTTTCAACCACTCGACGCAATTCCCCCATCGCTCCGTACTCACATTCGCTACCCCTTAGATTTATTTGCCGTGCAGAGCGATCGCTTACGCACTTATCACATGACTGACCCGCAAGTATTCTACAATCGTGAAGACCTCTGGGAGATTCCCACAGAAATTTACGGCAGCAAACCCCGTCTAGTCGAACCCTATTACTTGATTACAGAACTGCCAACGGCAAAAAGCGAAGAATTTATCTTGCTGTTACCTTTTACACCAACACAGCGTCCAAATTTAATCGCTTGGTTAGCTGCACGTTCCGATGGTCGAGAGTATGGAAATTATTGCTGTACGAATTCCCTAAACAGCAATTAGTTTACGGACAAGAACAAATTGAAGCATTAATCAATCAAGATCCAGCAATTTCCCAACAAATCACCCTTTGGAATCGCGAAGGTTCACGAGTCATCCAAGGCAATTTACTCGTAATTCCCATCGAACAATCTTTACTTTACGTCGAACCCTTGTATTTAGAAGCCGAACAAAATAGCGTTCCTACCTTAGTACGGGTAATCGTTGTCTATCAAAACCGTATTGTTATGGCTGAAACTCTAGAACAAGCACTCGCTGCAATTTTTAAGCCAAGTAAACCAACAACTCCGGCAATTATTCGTCCCGTACAGTAAAGGGGAGGGAATAATATTTTCTAGTTTTCCCCTACCCTTCGGGTAGACACGGAGTGGCTTCTGTAAGTACGCGGTAGACGCGAAGCAGCTTCTCGCAGAGTAGCGCGTAAAACAAGAGGGGATTAAGGGGGTAATTTCCGGATGATGAAGGGTCTTTATATATTTATCGATGGATTGTAATTCGATAACTATAAAATTAGCTCTCTAATCTTAATAGATATAAATTGAATCATACACAGATATTTTAGCTAATTGTCTTCATAACTATTTAGTCACTTTTAATATTCTAATAGTTAGATTATGAATTACTTATATAAAAACTATTGCCAAAACTGATATGTTTGAGATTTTTATAATTTAAGTGCTAATTTAAGTGCTTTCTTTGCCATGTTTGATATTGAAATGTAAAGAACTACTTAAGAAACTAAATTTTCCTCGGAAAAAGACTAGAAAATGGACAATTGATTACTTAAAAAAAATACAAAAAAGCAAAAAAGTAATGCTGCACAAAAGGAGGGCAGCACTGTAATTAGATTCATCTCTAATTCGACGAGTATCGAATCGAATATACCAAAGTATGAATAGTGAAAAATTTGAAATTCTGCTACGTTTTTTTAAAGCGTTAGCAGATGAAAGTCGATTAAAAATTTTAGGGATTTTGTCAAACCAAGAATGTAGCGTTGAAGAACTAGCTGCCCTACTGCAATTAAAGGAGCCAACAGTATCACATCATCTATCAAGATTAAAAGAATTAAATTTGGTTCGTATGCGTCCAGATGGGAATGCTCATTTATATCAGTTAGATAATGAGGCATTACAAAATATCAGTAAGGAAATTTTTACTCCTGAGAAAATGTCTTCTTTGGTGGAGGATGTTAATACAGAAGCATGGGAAAATAAAGTATTAAAAACCTATATAGAAGGAGATTTTCACAATTCCCAAGAACCCCAACGTCTCAAGGAAATTCCCGCTAGCCGAAAAAAGCGATTTGTTGTTCTTAAATGGCTAGTGGACAAGTTTGATATAGATGTCAACTACCCAGAGCGTGTTGTCAATGAAGTTATCAAGCGCTATCATCCCGACTGTGCAACCCTGCGACAGGAATTAGTTGGTTATCAACTAATGAACCGAGAACAGGGAATTTATTCGCGATCGCGAAGCGGCATTCTTGATGCATCGCCAAGCGGCATCCTTGATGCATCGCCCAAACAATAATCGGGTTAGACTTAGCCTGCATAGTCTATGTTTTTGCTGTCATCGTGAATTTGCGATCGCTCGATTTCTTGAAATTTTGCTCAAACGGTTCTGTGTCGTTTCAATCTCATTTTATAAGCAGATGACTCCCACCACATTCATATGAATGTGGTGATTTCTGCATGTCGCTTTCTATTTTGCTTTAACTCTACTTTCAACTTGCTTCCGCTAGATTGGAAATCTGATTAACTCCGTAACCGTAGAAAAAAATATATAGAGTATCTTTAAAGCCATTAAGACGCAGTTAAATACATATATTCACTAGACTCTTTGTAAAAATTTTACAAAAAAATCATATCTTCATTAAAATGATACAAAAAATGGTTTAATTAGTTATTAGTTTTGTATAAGTGAGTAAAATTTACTTGCATAATTAATTACCGAATTTCAGTAGATATGGACTACTGAATCGTCAATTATAGCTTTTCATCAAGGTGTTGTTTTTATCTAATGACCAAATAGCTAGCAAACTAAATAGCAGTAGAATTTCGATATGCTCAAAAAAATATTACTACCCACCATTGTCATTTCCGGTACATTATTAGCTTCCTTTGGGGTACTCTTAGCTACCCAAGGTTCCAAACCAATCGAAGTACAACTTGAAAACAAGCAAGTTTTTTATGGTGAAATCAGAGATGTAGTTTCACCAACTGTTGGAGCATTAGTTAGTATCGGAGTGGCATTGGGAGTCGCATCAGTACTTGGATGGCAGCAATCGACAAAAAGAAGCGCAGAATTGGAACAGAAGGTGCTTCAGATGCAAAAACAAATATCTAACAAAGATGCTCAAATTCAAGAACTTAAGGTGGCTCCATTAAGTCCAATGCTTTCTAAGTTGGAATGGTTTCTTGATGGAGATGATAATGTAACATTGTCACGGGAAAGGGAAGTTGTGACACAGAGACTATCTGCACAACCTGCCACTGAACCAGTTGTTGAACCTGTTTCTGGATTTGACTATCAAGTGATTACAACTAGTCAACCATCATCTCAGAATACTGCTCAAAATATTGTCAAAAGCGCACCATCAAAAGTTGGTTCGACTCGACAAAATAGTTGAATAACAATCAATTCACTACACCAAGATAAAACAAATCGGGGTAAAAAAACATATATCAGGGCAAACGGTTGTTTGCCCTGATGTACTAATTGCAAAATATATTACAATACATTCGCCACTTATGAGTAGTGACCCACTATCAATGTGTACCACTACCTGACTGAATAAGCGATCAAAGACTTAGGAGCTAGAAAAAACCACTCATATTTGATTTCGCAGCCTGGTAGAATATCCAGTAATTCACGTTCGCTTACCACCAAAGTTGTAGACACCATTTCTGTCCATGCAGGAAGCTTTTTTTCCCATTTCTTTAGGAAGTAAGAACGTAGTTCTGTAGGATAGAACCACCAAAACGGCATTCCACAATGAGCTTCGATTGGAAAATATTTGGATGGTGTTTGAATCCAATATTTGTCAGATAATCGAAGTACTTCATTAGCAAATTCCACTCTTTTGTTATAGTCTCCTACATGCTCAATTACGCTGTTACTGAACACCAAATCAAAATCACCGGGATGAAAGTCAGGAATACTACACGCATCCCCTTCCAAATAAGCTATTCTATGATGTGATTGATGGTCTGTAATTGCGACTCCAGGAAGATTCAAACAAGTAATATTTAGAGGCAACTCGACAGAATCCCAGATGCTCGGCTGTCCACCTAAATCTAATATCTTCATCCCAAAAGTAGGTTTTATTAACTTGACAAATAATGCCATTCTTCTTTTTCTCATCGTATTTGAGAATGGTTTTAGCAGTGCAGAAAATATCCTGAATCTTAAATACTTTAACATTTGAAACCTCCTTTCTCAGGTGTGTATAACTAGTTATGAACCGTCAATTCAGCGCTGTTACAAACCTTTAATTCGAGTAGTTTCAGTGGGCGATCGCACCATTCCATCATGATATAAAATTTTTTCTGTATGACACCTTTGTTGGGATACAATACAGAATGGCGAAGGTTTTGATAAGTTGATGTGCAGCTAAATTATATAAATCAAAAACGCAAGATAATTGTAGTGCGGGTATTTTGCCCGCGTATTATATACAAATTAGATGCTTTAACCACGTTTCAAAAACTTTTTTTTAGTTACAAAAAAACAAAATGTTACCATCAAAGCTATGGCATTTGTTGGTTCGGAAACTTTGCGTTTAGGTGGTGGTGTCGGCAATTTCCAGCGACTTAAATAAGTTCTAGAGTAAAGTTGATTCGTTTGAGAAGATTTTCCCGGTTTTGTTGATTCGAGATTATATAAGTAGACTATTTTGCCGTCGATTGTCTGTTGCGTGACTGTGCTTGCTTGTTTAGCTTCGCTAATAACATTTTCTACTTCTTGAAGCAAGTTAGATTTAATGTGATTTTTAACTTTGTAATTTTTACCAAGTATGGTTTGCAAACTTGGTGATAATTTGAGTTCTTCGCTTTTTCTTGGGAAAATACTTACAGAATCGCTCTTTAGTAACTGAGGTTGTTTTGGTTTCTCTGCAAATGAAGTATTGTTCAACGAGTTAGCAACTACGGGATTAGAGGTGATTGTTCCCACTAGTGCGATCGCGCTTAATATATTGGCGCTAATTATGCTAATTTTACCGATTTTTACATGCACGGCTATCCTTTTTCTACTAAATTAATAGCAGCTAGATATTAATCTATTGTGCTATATGCAACAATATTTTTTCAGTATTCCTTTTGTAGTCTAGCTTGGGATTACTGGAAATCAAAGTTACACCAATAAACTTTTCGTGAAGTTACTATAAAGATTTTACAGAAGAACAATTCTTCTGCGTTCGGATTCAAAATTCAAAATTCAAAATTTAAAATTTAAAATTTCTATGTAGACGACCCACCGGGTCGTCTCTACTAATACAAAAACTCGGCAATACGCTCCACTGCTGTTTTGAGGATTGATGGATTATGCACAAGGGCAAAGCGAACATAACCTTCACCAGATTTGCCAAAACCCGAACCGGGGGAGACTGCGACACCAGTTTCCTTGACGAGCTTAGTACAAAAATCTACCGAACTGTGGTTCCAGATTGGGGGTAATTTTGCCCAGATATACATGGTTGCCGTGGGTGTGGGAACTTCCCAACCGATGTGATTTAATGCTGTAATAAAAGTGTCGCGACGTTGCTGAAAAAGATTTACGGCTGCATCAACACCAACTTGGCTGCCAGTTAAAGCCGCGATCGCACCGTTTAAAATTCCTTGGTATTGGTTAAAGTCTACTGCTGCTTTGACTTGACGTAGTGCTCGAATTAATTCTGGGTTCCCGATCGCATATCCAATCCGGAAACCGCCCATATTGTAAGATTTGGAAAGGGTGAAAAATTCGATGGAAATGCTTTTTTCTGTGTCTGCTTGGAAAATTGATGGAGCAAGGGAAGTTTTTTGCTCTCTACCCTCAAAAACTAAATCGACATAGGGAAAATCGTGAACTAGGACAATGTTGTGTTTTTGACAGAATGCGACTGCTTCTTGAAAAAATGCCAGTGGTGCGATCGCGGTTGTGGGATTATGTGGGTAACTTAATACCATCATTTTTGATTTGGCGATAATCTCGCTGGGAATATCGCCAAATACTGGTAAAAAATTATTTTCTGATAGTAATGGCATTGAGTATATTTGCCCAGATGCTAAATAAACTCCACCCATGTGGGAGGGATAACCAGGATCGAGGAGTAAAGCGTAATCTCCAGGATTGAGGATAGCTAGCGGTAAATGTGCGGTTCCTTCTTGAGAACCAATTAGGGGTAATACTTCAGTTTCCGGATTGACGGAGATACCAAATTTTTGTTCGTACCAATTGGCAGCAGCCTTGCGAAATGCCTGGGTTCCGTGAAATAGTAAATAGCCGTGGGTACTAGGGTCATGTAAAGACTGTGCGATCGCATCAATTACATGGGGTTCTGTGGGTAAATCGGAAGAACCCAGCGATAAATCGATCAATTCTCGTCCTGCTGACAAAGCGGCTGTTTTGGCGACATCCATATCCGCAAAAACATTTGATTGCAGGGGTTGTAGACGTTTTGCAAACTGCATTCTCTTGGTTAATAGTTATACAATTAACGGGGCATGGGGAATTGGGCATGGGGCATTATTTTTTGCTTTTTGTCCCTTTTGTGATAATTGTTCCCCACTAATCATTAACTAATTTAAATTAGTCTCAATAAAGTCTAAAAGCTTATCTTTGCCGATCGCACCTTCGGTTGCAGCTAAAAGTTGACCATCTCGAACCAAACGAAAAGCGGGTACTCCTTCGACTTGGTACTCCTTAACGGTGACTGGATTTGGATCGACTTCCATTTTGACAATTTTGAGGCGATCGCTATAGTTACTTGCTGCCGTATTTAGAACAGGTGCCATTAACTTACAAGGACCACACCAAGAAGCCCAGAAGTATACTAATACGGGCTGCTCGGATTTTAAAACTTCAGTTTCAAACTCTGTATCTGTAATAGTTATTACACCCGTACTCATTGCAGTCTCCATTCAGGTGGCTTTTTTCAAAGGTAATACACAGAATACTGTATCTCAATCTGTTACTAGGAAACCACTCAAGAGCAAATTTTTGACTTTTTTCCATGCATGAAGAAAAACGGAAGTTTGGGAAAATCGTCTTTTTATTGGTTCCGTTCTTCGCCGCACCCTGCTATTTTGTATATCAATAGGTGCTTGGTTCCAATTTTTCCGAGCGATTTAATCTCTAATTTATCCAAAATGTTGAAAAAGTCTGGTTTGCTGGCAATGTTAATACTGTCCAGCTATTTCATCACAACTATTCCTGCTTCCGCACTTCCAATAGTTCCAGTTGCGGAAGATGTTACTTCATTGGAGCGCAAACCAAATGATGAGTTGGATGAGTCGAGCGCTGCTGTAGATTCTCTTAAGCAAAGGTTACTGGAATCAAAACAGCAGCAATCTCAACAATCTAAACAACCGCAAACCATAAATCGTATGGAAACTAGATGGCGGAAATTTAAGCAAGAATTAGATGTTTTGTTTGGGTTGTAGGGGATTGGTCATTGTTTTCTGATATTTCTTTGTGTTTCCAAATCCTATGGAAATAAAGAAATAAAGACAACGCATGGACACGATACACCAAAACCATATATGAAAAACATATATTTAGACGACCCATCGGGTCGTCTCTACGTAAAAACAAAAACAAAAACAAAATTCCACAACATGCAACATATTGTGGAATTATTTTAAATTTAATTTAATAATTCTTTACCTACATTTGGTCTAATTGCTTGCGGAGTGCATCCAATTCGGAATCAACAACTTCTTCCGATTTTGGTGCGGATGCTGCGGGTGGATTTTGGGGGGTTGTCGCTTGTCCAGTTAATTGGGGTTGATTTACTGGAGTTGCAGGAGCCAGAGAAGCCTTGAGCGCTGCGAGTTCGTCGTCAACGTCGCTACCCGCTTCCAGTTGGGCAAATTGGCTATCCAAGTCGCTGCTGGCTAATTCTGCGACTGATTGAGCGCGTGCTTCTTGCATCAAAACTTTTTCTTCCATGCGCTCAAAAGCCGACATTGCGCTGTTAGTATTCATCCCGCGCACCATACCTTGAAGTTGCTCCTGAGCTTTGGCTGCGGTAATTCGAGCTTTGAGCATTTCCTTCTTGGTTTTAGCTTCGGAAATTTTGCTTTCTAGCTGAATTAAATTACGCTTGAGACCTTCGACTTGGACAACTTGTTGATCTAAACTTGCTTTGAGGGCAACGGAAGAATCATTAAAAGTTTTTTTACGCTCCAATGCTTGACGAGCAAGATTTTCATCACCTTTTTGGATTGCTAACTGAGCATTACGCTGCCATTTGTTGACTTCGTTCTGGGCATCAGTGTATTGCTTGTCGGTGCGTTTTTGTGCTGCGATCGCCTGAGCTACTCCTTGACGCAACTGAACCAAATCTTCCTGCATTTCCAGGATAGCTTGTTCGAGCATTTTTTCCGGGTCTTCAGCCTTGCTCACCATGTCATTGAGATTGGCACCAACAACTCTTTTAATCCGATCGAATAAACCCATAATTTTTTTCCTTTGAGATTTACGCTGTTATTCTTTGCAGTTTGCTTTTTTACTAATTAATAACTACCTATTTAAATTTAATCCTTCCGGCTTGGTTCGTGCCCCCACATCCATATATTTCATCCATATACCTCTAAGATATGCTCCCGACTCCACATTTGCCCATTGTTTGTTATTCTGTATCTTTATGTGTATTTGGTAACTTCGGTAACTCTGCATTGTCATTATTTGCTAATTGTGCTTTCATTGCCGAAAGCTCATCATCTATATCGCCGCTAGATTCTAAGGCTAAAAATTTACTATCCAAACTGTCGGTACTAGCAATAGAAAGTACTTCACTTTGGGATTCTAACTGGACAATTTTATCTTCGACCCGTTCAAAAACACCAGTACTGGATGCACCAGAAAGTTCCCCCATTAGTTCTTGAAGTCGTAGAGATGCTTGTGCAGAGCGGGCACGAGCGATGTACATGTCTTTTTTATTTTTTACCTCAGAAATTTTCAGTTCGAGCGATCGCATGTCTTTTTTTAGTGTAGCGACTACAGTGTTATGCTGCTCAATTTGGCTATTTAATGTGTTAGCGGTGTCTTGATAGGATTTGCGCTTGGTGAGAGCTTCACGGGCAAGGGGTTCATTACCTTGTTGGAGAGCAAGTTGAGCGCGTCGATACCATTCGGAAGCGGTGGTTTCGGCATTTGCAGCTTGACGTTCGGTACGCTTTTGAGTGGCGATCGCGATCGCTACTCCCTGCCGTAGTTGGATCAAATTATCTTGCATTTCCATCACAGTTTGTTCCAGAATTTTCTCTGGATCTTCTGTATTTGTTACCCAACTGTTGACATTAGCGCGGACAACACGCGAAATTCGATCGAAGAATCCCATATCAACCTCCGAAAACAGCAATCAATGCTGAGTAATAAGCAATTTTGACGAACCCCGCCTTATAAAGGCGAGGATTCTGTTCTAAGTAAATTGGATTGGGTTACAATGGTACGGTGAACCCGCCTACTAATATCCCAAATCCGCAACCTGACTGGGGTCGTCAAAGTCCCCTTACCGAGTTCAGCCAAATCAATGTTTAGTGTTCTCGCTACTTTGCGAAGTATATTGGCACAGCCGTTTAAA
>JAAUPE010000195.1 GCA_012034595.1 Calothrix sp. CSU_2_0
TAAACGCCCCACCAACCTCACTGTCGGCTGGAGTCCAAGACACTAACCCCGTTGCCGCATCGATAGTTGCTGTTGTTGGTGTGATCGGTTTAGCTTCATTGGGGATAATTTCGTAGGTAATTGTATCACCATCCAAATCTAAGGCTAATGCCTGATACTCAAACCGCTTGGTTTCTCGAATTCGGGCATCACTAGGGGCAATCGAAGTAAATACGGGGGCTAGATTACCTTGAAGTACTTCCACTTCAAAGGTTTGTAAATCGACACCACCACGTCCATCTTGAACTCTGACAATTACTTGGTGTTTACCTACTTGAGCAGTTAATTAATCTTTGGTAAGATGTTGGGTTACGACGCATTGGAGATTGTTAATTCAATTTACAGATTCTTTTGCGTCTTCACCCAACCTACAAGCGATCGCACTTGACAACTAAGACAGTCGCTACGAATCGATGCGATTTTACTATTCTATTGCTCCTGATTCTATAAGTATCTGTACAATATCTGTATACCCCGCTTCTAAAGCACGACTTAAAGCTGTATCTCCCCAGTTATCTTTAACGTTAACATCAGCGCCAGCTTTAATCAAAAGTGTAACTGCTTCTATATTTCCAGTATTTGCAGCAGCTTCGATAGCATTCCACCCTTCTGTTGTTGTTGCATTAACATTTGCACCAGCCTGAATTAATACTTGAATAACATTTAATTGTTCAAGACATTTTGCTGAGTTCTGATTACTTAGTATTGGAGCATTGCCAACAGTTGCTATTAATGGAGTTTCACCATCACTTTCTCGTCCTATTTCTAAATTAGCTCCAGCTTCAATTAGCTTGGTAACAACTAGCAGATGACCCCAACTTGCGGCAAGATATAATCCTGTGACTTCATCTTCCCCAACTGCATTTATATTCACACCTACGCTAATACAATTTTCAACTGTATTTAAATCTCCCATTGCAGCCGCAGTTATAAACTCTTCCTCAAATTCATTGTATTTATTTTTTTTTATAACACTTTTCTCTAAAATTTCTTGAGCTTCTTGTTTTAACTCTAATTTAGTTAAAGGAGCAAGATAATCAAAAACATCTTGATGGAATTCATACGCTGCATTAAATAAAGCAAAGCTTCTTTCTTTACTAAGAAAATTGACATTAGCACCTAACCCTACTAAAGCTTTGACAACCGGAAGAATTCCTGAAGAAGCTGCTTGCATCAATATTGTATCGTCTTCATCTGAAATAACTTCGTTAACATCATAAGCAATATTTGTAAGTGCTAGCAAAATATCTTTATTCTCAATTTGCATATTTTTACTTATATGTTGAAGCACTTTGATATTTAAAACACTATCCACTCTAGCCAAGGATTGGATAAGGTTGATATCTCTTTCTCTAACAGCTTTTGTCAAAATACTCAAATAATCTTTAGACAATATTGAATGATTCATATCTGTAAAATATTTATTTATTAATATGACAACAATAAAAGTATTTAATTTTTGTAAAAATATCGGCTCAAGAAAAAACAAGCAATAATGTATGTTAATATATTGTAGTTTGTATTTGCTATGTTTTTATGAGAATTTAATATAAAGTAAGTGTTAACTTGTCAAAATATTTATGGTTCTTCCGTAGATGTTATGCTGAACTTTAAACAATAATCTGGAATTTTCCTTTAATCACAAGGCTTTTGGGCAGCTTTAGTATTGATTTTATTCCAAAGGCTCAAAATCCAAGATTAAAAGCTATCTTTCTTGCCCAGCAAGGAATTTGAGCTATTTATAAGCATTTTTAGCATAACAAGTAATGAAGAACCATATTTATTTACCAGCATTGTTATACTAAGCAATGTTGATAAATCATCAAATTTATTAATCTCTGCTTGAAGTAAGCTCAGATACAAATATAGAAAAAAGACTACTCAAACTTTTTTGAGTAGTCTTTCCCCGCATTTCTCACAAGCCACGCGATAAGCAGAGCTTAACGTCAAAGACGTATCGCATTCAGCATAGCTTCACTCAGACTACGTTTTAGACGTTTTAGCGGGCAAAAATTTGTGGGAACACGAGACGTAAAAATCTAGGTTTTATAGGGCTTTGAGAAATGTTGTGAGAAATCCGGGTTTCTCATGTGATTGGTCGAAAAATACAGCCAGAAGAAACCAGGTAAGGTTATTAGACGCTTATTGTTCTTTAGTTAAATTAATCAAAAATGCTAACTAAAAATAAAATAACATTACTCTTAATTGCCTTTCTTTGAGCTTTTAAAAGGTCAGCATTATACTCAGCCTCGCTTGTATAAGTTTTACCAAGCTTTTTGAACCCTATGTAAGTAACTGCTCTGGAAATTTGATATTTACCTGCATATTTTGCCATCGCATTCCATTGATCCACTTGCCTACCGCTACCAAGTATATAGTCTTTGACTGCACGTCCGAGAGTAATTTTAATATCACCTACAAGGTACGCATTTGGGTTGAATGCTTTAAAATCTTTAGGCTCTCCTTTTTTAATAATAAAGTCTGGCTTAGAGCGTCTACCACTAGTTGCTTCATCACCTTTTTGTTGACCTTTTTTACCTATTTGCTCCGAACAATTTAAGCCATTGCCATTAGGAATACCATTATCAGTATTGATAGTAGGCTCAATCCATAGAGAGTCAATTATCGGGCTACCTATAGAATTAAAAATTCCACATATTTGCCCTCTTAAATAATTCTCAAATTTTGTTCCAGTTCCTACTATTCCATTATCAACTTTAATATTGAATACTTCTCCTAATTCACTACCAGGCAATAATCTATTTATAAGTCCATTAAAAGAGTTAGCAACTACTTCTCCTAATTTTTGTTTGAGGAAGTCTCTAGCTGACTGTTGAGTATATGTTATCAGCCATTTTTGTAAATTCATGGCAGAATTTAATTCTGTAATCGTAAACATCCCCGTCGGGTCGCTATAAATGTACGGGTTGTTATACACAAACTGATAGGGATTAAAACTCTCTGGCTCAGTTTCAATAATATCAACCGCATCCCGACTTAAGAACAACCCCGTTGCCGGATCGTAATCCCTTGCACGGAAATTATATAATCCTGTATCCTCCAACCACTGACCTTGGAAGCGGAAATCTCCACCAGTGGAAGCATCCAAACTCGAACTATTGAGGATATTCCCAAACGCATCGTAGAGGAATTTACCAGCACTTGCACCACTACCATCAGCCAACCCAATCACCGTACCCATCGCATCGGTCAAATAATACACCGCATTCCCATTCGCATCCAACCGCATAAACGGACTGCTGCCACCACCATAAATATAGTTGGAAATCAAATTACCGCTACCATCAGTAATCAAATCGGTAGATTCCAAACCACCACCCATCGCAGGTGCTACAAGGAATCTGCGTTCTTGGGTTCCTTCTACAGCTTTAATCCTATTACCATTGCCATCATAAATATATTGCGTCGTTTCCCCAGTAGTTTCATTCTCAACGCTGGTTAACCTGTCATACGCATCATGTTCTAAATCCAACGTCTTCCCATCTCTGGCAATCAGTGTCAACCTTCCATTTTGGTCATAGTCGTAATTCTCGGTTTCCCCTGTTTCCACAACAGTATCGAGTTGATAACCTGCTGTGTAATTGAAAGTGCGAGTATTATCAACACTCGACTGTACTAAGCGCTTACCGGATGCATCATAGGAATAAGTAGTTTCTTTCAACAACACATTAGCAGCGTTGTAATTAGATTCCTTCTTAACCGTAGCGAATCGTCATATTCGAGTTTTGTATAGGAACCATCTTCACGGGTAATCTTGCTCGGTTCCCCAATTCCCTTTCTTTCGTAGGTTACGAAACTTAATACTTGTCCCTGTGCGTTAGTATGGGTAATTGATGTAACCCGATCCAAATCGTCATACTCATAGGTTGTCTTCACACCATTGGGTAAAGTCCTTTCCTTGAGACGATTTACCACATCATATTTCATTGTCGTGACACCACCACTTGGGTCTTTTACCGACTTGAGATTACCAAACACATCATAATCATACTCGGTGGTGTGAGCTGTTCCCGTCGCAGAACCTTTCTCGCTAACAGTTTTAACCCTTCCTACCATGTCGTATGTATAGCTGATACTGCTACCATTCGCGTAATCCATCCCCGCAAGACGCTTAGAAGCATCGTATCTATAGGTGGTAGTTCCGGTACTGTCAGTTATCGTGTTGGCTGCACCATCTTGAGTATAGGTATAGGCGATCGAATCGGTGACAACACCATTTTTCTTGGTTATTTGTGTCTTAATTTGTCCCGACTCATAGTAATCGTACTCAACAGTTTCCCCATTTTGCAGCTTGGTAGCACCAAGACGGTTATCGCTTTCACGATAAATCATTTCCTTGCTGGTATTATCTTCGTAGATAATTTTGGCTAAATTACCCAACTCATCGTAATCATACCTGCGAGTTTCGCCAGTTGGAGATGCGATCGCATTCAATCCATCATCGCTGTATGTATAGCTGTACTTATTCTCTCCAATATCAGTTGCAGATTTTAACCTACCTTGTGCGTCATATTCAAACTTGCGATCGCGTCCTGCAATATCCAAAACCCTAGTTGGATAATCCTTCGCTTCTTGGAGATTATTCCCATACAAATACTCGGTTTTCTCACTCAACTTCTGACCATCTCTTAGCTGATAAATCGGATTAGTTGGTGCGGTTTGCGTCCAACCTGGCTGTTTTTCTTGAACAATTCGGTAACTACCCGCAGCTAACTCGAATAAATAACTACCCTTATCGTCAGTATAAGTAAATTCCTCATAACATCGCGCACACCATCTCTATCAGTATCCTCACTTAGTAGTGTTACTGTTTCCAAACTATTATCACTACTGCTACACGTCATTTGTTTGAAGATGCTCCCAAGGAAGACAGGGTAAGTCCCCAATCTCCTCTGGATAATTTGCTTTTATCACTTGATGTAGGTATCGCACAGCATAAAACTCATTAATGAAGCCAGAAATTTCCATATCACCCACACTTAAAGCATTGTATGGGCTATGTGCAGACCAGGTATCGTCTAAGCATTCATGTACGTAACCAAGAAGTATATTTTCAAATAAAATGGTTTTGTAAGGATACTCTTTAACTATTAAACCTCTTTTACGCATAGATGTAAGCTCTGGTTCTTTCCAATCATTCCCTTGGTGGTCATACCCGCAGGACATGCTTACAGTAAAGGTATAGTTTCTGAGAGACTGTAGAGTAAACGCATGGTGTTTGGGAGGTTCAATAGACATAAGCTAACAAAAAATATGTAAGTTAGACATTCCTATACTATAATGACCATCTTTTTGTTTTTATGCCTACTTCCCTTCTGCTACAAGATTAGCTATACCGATAACCATTACTCATGATTATCGACTCTATGTTAAGTTTAGCTTATAATTTGAAAATCGCATAATCGACTTAGTACAAAATTTCACAAGTTAGTAGCGTTATTAAGTCTCTTAAAGCCTTACCAATGGCTCACTTATTTCGTCACGGATTTATGAAACGCTGTACTTAGAACTTAAATTTAATCAATCAAGTTAACTAGAACTAAAATCACTCCTTTCTCCAATGCTTCTCTAGCCATCTTTTGTTTATCTGTCTTCGATATACCACGACCACGCTCATCAGGTGCCCCAGGAAAAGCTTCTAGCAATGAAATGTAAGAGGCAAAGGGTAAAAGTTGGTATCGACGAGCGTAATTAGACATTGCTTGCCATTGGTTATCGTTTTCAAGTACATCCCTTCTAACAGCAGATTGAATCAATTTAATATCACCGATAAGATATGAATTGGGATTTCTTTCTGTGTAGTTACCTTGTATAAATATAAAATCTGGACGAGAACCTCCTCCTCTGTTACGTTCTACCATTCTAAGTTGCTCGGGATCATTGCGATTGCCACAATTTAAACCATTAGTCTGAGGTGTACCATCAATTAAAATTCTTGGGAAGAAGCGTAAATTATCTATCAAAGGAATTCCTTCAAAGTACTGGCACACTAAATCTTGAAGTACCAATTCAAATATGTCCGAAGTATTTCCATCAAGTGATTCAAGAAAACTTTTTGCAAGAGGATAACCAGGTATAAAATTACTCAATACACTCCCAACAATCTCGCCAAAGGCATCACCTATCTTTCCTTTTAAATACTCTTTAGCTTGGGAACTTGCGTAACTTCTAATAGTTGATAAGGCTGTTTGCGTATCTTGAGCAGCATTAAGCTCAATCAAGGAAAACATCCCCGTCGGGTCGCTATAAACATACGGATTGTTATACACAAACTGATAGGGATTAAAACTCTCCGGCTCAGTCTCAATAATATCAACCGCATCCCGACTCAAGAACAATCCTGTTGCTGGGTCATAATCTCTTGCACGGAAGTTATACAACCCCGTATCCTCCAACCACTGACCTTGGAACCTAAAGTCCCCACCCGCAGCAGCATCCAAGCTCGAACCGTTGAGGATATTCCCAAACGCATCATAGAGGAACTTACCAGCACTCGCACCACTACCATCAGCCAAACCAATCACCGTACCCATCGCATCGGTGAGATAGTATACCGCATTACCGTTCGCATCCAAGCGCATAAACGGACTTGAACCACCACCATAAATATAGTTGGAAATCATATTGCCGCTACCATCGGTAATCAAATCAGTAGATTCCAAACCACCACCCATAGCAGGTGCAACTAGGAATCTCCGTTCCTGATTTCCTTCAACAGCTTTAATCCTGTTACCAGCACCATCATAAATGTACTGTGTCGTTTCCCCGGTAGTTTCATTCTCGACGGTGGTTAACCTGTCATAAGCATCATGTTCTAAATCCAGCGTCTTTCCATCTCTGGAAATCAGCGTCAACCGACCATTTTGGTCATAATCGTAATTCTCAGTTTCCCCAGTTTCCACAACAGTATCTAATTGATAACCTGCTGTGTAATTGAAAGTCCGGGTATTATCAACACTCGACTGCACCAACCGCTTACCTGATGCATCATAGGAATAACTAGTTTCCTTCAACAACACATTAGCAGCGTTGTAATTCGATTCCTTCTTAACCCGTAGCGAATCGTCATATTCGAGTTTTGTATAGGAACCATCTTCACGGGTAATCTTGCTTGGTTCCCCTATTCCCTTTCTTTCGTAGGTTACGGAACTTAAAACTTGTCCCTGTGCGTTGGTGTGGATGATAGATTTAACCCGATCTAAATCATCATACTCATAGGTTGTCTTCACACCGTTGGGCAAAGTACGCTCCTTCAACCTATTAACCACATCATATTTCATCGTGGTAATTCCACCACTTGGGTCTTTTACCGACTTGAGATTACCAAACACATCGTAATCATACTCAGTAGTATACGCTGTCCCTGTTGCGGAACCTTTCTCCGTGACAGTTTTAACTCGTCCTACAGAATCGTAGGTATAGCTGATACCGCTACCATTGGGGTAATCCATCCCTGCAAGACGCTTGGAAGCATCATATCTGTAGGTGGTGGTTCCGGTGCTGTCAGTCATTGTGTTGACTGCACCTTCTGCGGTGTAGGTAAAACTGGTTGTCCCACTTGTTGAAGAGATTTGCGATCGCACTTTCCCAGATTCATCATAATCGTAAGTAATCGTCTCCCCACTTGGCAGCGTCACTGTTCCCAAACGATTGTCAGAAGCACGATAGGACATTTGTTTAAAGGTGTTATTACCATATTTTACCTTCGCCAAATTACCCAGCGCGTCATATTCGTAACCCAAAGTTTCACCTGTTGGAGATGCGATCGCACTCAATCCATCATCACCATAAGTATAGCTGTACTTATTCTCTCCAATATCAGTTGCAGATTTCAACCTACCTTGTGCATCATATTCAAACTTGCGATCGCGTCCCGAAATATCCACAACCCGAGTCGGATAATCCTTCGCTTCCTGGAGATTATTCCCATACAAATACTC
The DNA here is from genome assembly GCA_012034595.1 of Calothrix sp. CSU_2_0. Lineage (GTDB taxonomy): Bacteria > Cyanobacteriota > Cyanobacteriia > Cyanobacteriales > Nostocaceae > Brunnivagina. The sequence continues at coordinate 8,001 of JAAUPE010000195.1, forward strand.
AGTTTTCTCACTCAACTTACTACCATCACGCAACTGATAAATCGTCTCCTTCGGCAAATAATAATCATCAGCAACAGAAGTTGTTCTGCGTCCCAAGGGGTCAATTACCGTGGTAGTTGTACCATTGTACTCATACTGATAAGTCCGAATATCAACGGTCGTATCGACTACAGGTTTACCTTGAGCATCCAGAACCAAATTACCATTCGCATCGGTTAAATACTTACCGCTATCTGTTGAATCGAGACGACCATTACGAGTATTGTAATTGTATCGGCTAAATAATTTCAAAGCCGACACTTCCTCAATTACCCGACCACCTGCATCGTATTTCTTCGTCGTCACTGCACCAGTTTGTAAATCCTTAACCGAAGTCAACCTACCCGCAGCATCATAACTATATTCGGTAACATCATTCCCCAATGCATCGGTTTCCCTGAACAACCTACCCGCAGCATCGTACTTAAACGTCGGAGTTCCCCCATCAGGTGTCACCCAACCAGCCAATTTTCCATCGTCGGTGAGCTTGCGCTCCATTTTCCCGATCGTTGGTGCTTCTAATTTCGTCCAATCTCCCCCCGCACCTGTGTAATCGTATTTAACCCAAATCCCATTACCGTAATCTGCGTAGGTTTCCCTTCCCAATTTGTCGTAGGTAAAGGTGGATGTTTCATCATCGCTGGTATCGACAGTACCCTTATCCTCAATCATCTTCTTGAGGTTGCCGTTACCGTCGTACTCCATCGAGGTGGTTTCCCCGGTATTGAAATCCAAACTGGAAGTCACATTACCGAGTTGGTCGTATCGATACAGAGTCAATCCCGTGCTATCGGCTTCAGTCCGTACCAAACCATTGCTGTAATAGGTATATTTCTGAATAATATTACCCTTACCATCCTTCATTTCCAGCAAATTACCCACCTTATCGTAGGTCATCGACATCGATGCACCCGTCGATAATACCAGGTTGGTCATATTTCCAAAGATGTCGTATTGGTAGTAGGTTTTTCCAGGAACAACACCAGCACAACCGCAATATTCCTCAGTTTTAGCAACCAAATTACCGAAATTATCGTATTCGTACTTCGTCACCAACCCGTTCGGGTTCCGCATTTCGGTCATGTCCATGTTGTTGTTGTACTGCATCTTGGTTTCGTTACCCAATGCATCCCGTACTAAGGTGACATTACCGCGATTATCGTATTCGTAGGTTGTGGGATTTCCTAATGCATCTAATACCGTTTGTGTTGCATTTTCTAGGTCGTAACGGATACCCGTCGAGTTCCCAGTTGCGTTCACCGTCTGCTTCAATCTTCCTTCATCGTCATATTCTACCCTAGCAACTTGACGATTCAATGGGTCAGTAATTTCTCTGAGGTAGTGAGGACGACGAGTACCAGGTTGGCTGATGAAACGCGAGTCAGTGTCATAAATCAGCTTAGTTTCATTACTTTGTTGGTCGATAACGCTAATTAAATCACCTTTAGCATCGTAATTATACTTAACCAACTCACCCATTGGGTCTTTAACCGCGACAATTCGCTCCTCTGCATCCCTTTCAAATGTTACCTTCTGCCCTGTCGAACTGTATATACCATCATCGGTGTAGGTAAGTACATTGCCATTTTTATCGGTAGCTGTGAGTAAATCACCCGTATTGGCATCAATCTCGTAGATAGTACCATCTTTGGTTGTTAATTCGTATACACCACCAAAGTAGGGGTCAGCAGGATTGTAGCCTTTACTTACAGGACTGAAAAATAAACCATCGCTATCTTTCGATCGGAAGATTTGGGCATCTTTCACAGTCAACTTGCTAGTGGAACCTTTTTCCCCCACAAATACGGGGTTGTAGAATAGCAAACTTTCCGGAGAATAGGGAAGATTTGCCGATTCTGGGTCTAAAACTGGTTGGAATGTAAATGCTTCGCGTTTTCCTCCAGGAAGGGTGATATATACTTTCGTACCCCGTTTGAATCCTTTGTAGTAGCCATATTGCTCCCGTTCTTTGTCAAATTCATCACGCAATAAGCTGGTTTTGAGGTTGGTATCCCTAAATTCCATTCTCCAACCGTAACCAAAGTCATCACGAGTCGCAGTTGTGAGGGTGTCGTAGGTACGGGTCAGGGTGATGGGAATACCTGTGACGGGGATGGCTAAATCTGTAAAGGTGAGACGGAAGTTACCAAGTTTCAATTCTCCGGCAACATCTACAACTTGGTCAACATAGCCTGTATTGTTGTTATTGTCGGTGGCTTCTAACCGCAAAATATATGAATCGTTTTCCAGTAGGGAGGGATCGAATTTGAATTTGCTGTTAATTTCATCCAGGAATTGATTGTTGATACTTGTGGGGTTATTGTTACTCCATAGTTCTTTGAATTCTCCCCCATCAATAGGTGCAACCAACAACCGATAACTCTTCAACCCTTCGGTATCATTAATTGTTGCCTTAATCCGGGTTGGTGCGGTGACAAATCCTTCCTCCGGTATTCCCTCCAGTGCAAAGTTAATTATTGGTGCAGATGTATCGCCGGGATTAATCACATCTACAGTGAATGTAGATTGTCCGATATTACCCGCAGTATCAGTAGCAACTGCCACCCCATTCAAATCCACCAAACTGGTTGCCGTTACCGTTGCCAAACCATTAGCATCGAGGGCAACTACATTACCATTGATGAGTAACTTCAAGCTGGCAACTTTAATATTGTCGGTTGCCCGTGCTTGGAAAGTCACAGTTTCCCCTTGGTTAATTAAATCATAGGAAGCAATTAAACTAACCTTAGGCGCTTGAGCATCAGCAGCAACCACTAAATTATAACTTTGTGAAGTACTACCACCATTACCATCAGCAACTGCGATCGCTACACTATGACTACCCACATTATTAATACCGGGATTCCACCGCAACCTACCCAAATTATCCAGGGTCATTCCCTTACCCAAAGAAGCAGTGTCAAGGGAATATGTAATGCGATCGCCATCCACATCAACTGCCTTCACATCGTAACTATACGCAGTCCCTGGAGTCCCATTCGTCACAGCAGTCGAATTAATCACCGGAGCATTATTACTACGTGCAGTCAAAGTAAACCGTTGTGCAGCACCAATTCCAGCAGCATCCACCGCACCAACAATCACCTCATAACTACCTGCAACTGGGTTATTCCAACTCAACAACCCAGTGGTAGGATTAATACTCATCCCTGCCACACCCTTGATTAACTGGTATGTCAGGGTGTCATTTGCATCCGCATCACTAGCCACAACTTGGTAACTATAAGCACGATTTGTTGCCGCCAGGAATACGGGACTAGAAGTAATCGTGGGGGCATTATTCACCGCAACCGGGACAACCTGCCCGTTTTCTTCTTCCCTTGCCACCTCCACAGTATAGGTTTGAATCGCACTTGCCCCAGCCTTATCGGTAGCAATTACTTCCACCTCATACTCTTGCAACTGGTCTAATTTTGGTGTCCATTTAATTACACCATTACTGTCAATTGTCATCCCCACTGGAGATTTACCCAAGCTATAGGTAATTTCTTCTCCTTCAGCATCAGTCGCTATCACTTGATAGGTATATGGCTGGTCAACTGCGGCAATAGTCTTGGGTGTAGAATTAATCTGCGGTGGAGTATTCAGACCATTGACAATTAAACTAAACTCCTGACCCACAAATGCACCCAATGCATCGGTTAGTCTAACTTTAACTGTATGTTGTCCCAATTGGTCGATACGGGGTTGCCATCTCAATGCCCCTGTGGTTGGATCAATAATCATTCCTGCTGGTGCGGTATCCAGACTCCACAACAGCAAATCACCATCAGCATCGCTGCCACTGAGGTTATATTGATACTCCCGTTCTAAATTCGTCACCTGCTCCG
>JAAUPE010000046.1 GCA_012034595.1 Calothrix sp. CSU_2_0
AACAAGGAATCTTTATCTTTCTCCATGAATCAATTCAGGGGCTTGTATCCGTTGAGATAAAGATAAAAAGAAATATTCTTCTTTCTTTTACCTTTTTACTTTTGACTTTTAATTTAAAAGATGGTCAAGATACTATTTAATTTTTCAGACTGAGATTCAATAGCATATAAAGCAAAATTACTCACTTCATATTTGCTAGTATTTGGCTTGAGACTACTAGCTTCATTAAGCTCATTAATATCAAAATCAAATAATGATAATTGCTCTAATTGATTATCTAATTTATTTTGCTACTAGCATCACGCTTGGTTACAAAATCACCCATTGGTTGGCAACCTTGAGTAAAACGTTTCAGGGTTGTTGCAATCGCTTCCGAGCTATTATCAATTCCTATCCATTTACGTTCTAATTGTGAAGCGACAGCCAAAGTAGTTCCCGATCCGGAAAAACAATCCAAAACTAAATCCCCTATATTGGAAGATGCTTGAATAATCTGTGAGAGCAAAGCAGGATTTTTTTCTGTCGGATATCCTGTAACTTCTATATTTTGATTGTGAGCATCCCTAAAGTCTAACCAGATGTCTTGTACTGGAATACCACTACTTTCATCTAAATACACTTTGCGTCTTGGATTACCATTTTCAGACCAATATATTTCTCCTCTTGCATCCATTTCATCAAGCGTTTTTGGTATATATTGCCAATGTTTTCCAGTTGGGGGATTCATTCCTCGCCAAGATTTTCCTGTTTCACCATTTCTAACTCCAGGTGCATGAATGGGAACCTTCTTATATCGGCGACCAGTTTCTGGTTCAATGTATGAATATTCTTTTGCTATCTTATCATTTGTCCACTTATCAAATGGTCTATTCCATATATAGTTATCGGATTTTGTATAAAATAAGATGTAGTTCAGAAATATTACCAAAAGTTTTTTAGTATAATTTTTAGGATTACACTTTTTACGAGTAATCCAATTTCTAAAATTACGTTGACCAAATATCTCATCCATAATAACTTTTACATAGAAAGCCATATTATCATCTAGATGAACATATATTGAGCCATCATCTGCTAACAACTCTCTAATAATAACTAACCTTCTACGAATAAATTCAATATAATGAGAGCCTGTGAGCAAATCAGTATAAGCATCTCTTTGAGAACGGGATTGAAATACACTTTTAGTTGCGAAGGGAGGGTCTATATAAACTAGTTTTATTTTACCTCTAATATCAGAGTTGTTTAAAAGTGAAGCTAATATAGGCAAGTTATCCCCATAAAACAAACGATTAATGTCTTCTCCTAACTGACCTAACCTAATACAAGAAGCTGTTTCCCATTTCAATATTTCCGACTCTACCAGCTTCCCTTCATATGCCATAGAAATATCTATTCCTAAGTTTGAAAAATGCTCATTTTCTCCATTATTTTCAAGATTCCATTTATTTTTAGAAATACCAGTAGCCATGTTTTATATTACCTTTAAGACAGCAGCCAATCGAGAGTAAGACGCTCAGGTATCATACGTAAGGTGAGGACTATTATTTTACCATCTCCACTAGCTTCTAAATTGGCATAATCATTCCACATAGAACCCAGCAAAAGCCCTGATCCATCATTAAGGAATATAACTTTAATATTATGATTATGGCTTTTAGAATATCGCAAAATTTCATCAGCACAATTACGGTATCCTCCGGTACGATCATCTTCCTGTGAACCACCTCTGTCTGAATCATAACGAGCCAGCCCAATAGCTAATACGTTACTGCTATTATCATAAATAACAAAATCAACTGGTCTTTTAGTATTAGGGTAATCCAGAAATACAGTTCCCATCCGAACATCTTGACCTGCTCTTTCAGGTCCTCTTAAAACTAAATTGGGGAAATGTAAGCGAAACATATCAAAGAAACGTTCAGTTAAATCGTAACCTTTTTTGCCACGGTCTTTGTATTCCCAAAGAATTGCACACAAAGCTTCATCTGGCATGGGACGACTTTCAAATGCTGCTTGTACTGCTGGAATCGTTCTAAAGCCAGAGCCAAATTGTTCACAAATTTCTCTAACTTTATTTTTTCTTTTAAGCATTTCTACAGGAGTTTCTGGACTCACATATTTGCGAAAAACCCTTGCAAGTTGTATCCGCATCCATTGGTTGGGAGTTTCAGATATTTTTGTAAGTAAGCGTAAAGACGATTCAGAAGATTTTAATAGTTGACCAAATAAAACTAAAACTGGTTCGTAAAGTTCACAAGCATTATTAAGAATATCTGGATAATATTCTCCACTAGCTAATGTGATCCAGTTATGTGCATCTTTTTTATAATCTGCAAATGATTTAATTTTATCTGGCATTAATTTAAGATTTTTACTTGCAAGATGGACATCCTCCTAAACAGGGATGTTCTCATTAAAACATGCGATCGCAACTTATGCGATTGGTAGCGCAACAGCTTCCGCAGCACCAACTCCCGGAGGAGAAATCCCCAAACAGATACTTTTGACAGCATCAGATGTTTTGATGTATACCCGAATTTGGCGAATTTATTTTGAAGAAGATTTGTCGAGCAAAAGCGTTGTCGAAATGCTTACAGAATTAGGTTTAGTGAGTGCAGTAGATGCGGGAAGTGCTTATGTGATTAGTAAAGCCACCACAGCTATTTTAAAGGAAATTGCTAACTGGACAGGTCCCATCGGTTGGGGAATTACAGTTGCGATCGCGGGTTCGTTATCAGGTTTATTTGGTGCAGCTTGGGCATTATATTGCGATAATTTATACAATCAAAAACATCCTCAACCGATTGAAAGTTTTTTATTACCCTTAAACCTAAAAAATAATAATAATTATGAAAGAAGTATTTAATGCTGCGGGTGATTCAATTGCTGTTTTTAGCGTTCCCGTGTCAGCAGTTGCAAAGTTAACTAGTGATGCAGTGTTAACTGTACGTTCTTTGGCTGAATTGAAGTAAGGTTTTTTAATTGTAATTGTAACTTTAGGGTGAATATTGGGAGTGCGATCGCATTTTCCAAATATAGCTTTTGATGCAGGATGTACTCGCATTTAACATTTTTATTGTCATAAATATATTTACGTATTAAAACTTACTTGCAGTTATTGTATAATTTTTTATTAAACACATAATTTTAGATAGTCTAACTATGAGTATTGCACCACGCGGGATGAGTGTTACAGAGGCTTATCGACTATTTCGATCTGGTAATTTATTAGTAAATAGAAAGTATCAAAGGAAACTTGTTTGGACAGAGGTCGAAAAAGAGAAACTGATCGGTAGTATTTTAAAAAAATACCCAATACCCTTAATTTTATTAGCCGAACGCCCTCAAATACACGGTAGCGGTAAATTTGAAATTATAGATGGGGATGCAGCGCCTGAATGACTTAATTTTTATGTTTTAATCTTTGAAATTTCCGTTTCTTTGGGAAGAATAATAATTTTTTTGATATTGATGAATTTTCATACGCTAAACAAATAGCTGATAGTGGTTTGTTTCAAGCAATCGCAGAAGATTCTTCAAAACTTTCTCGTCAGGAATGTGCAGATATTTTGGATTACCAAATAGCCGTGACTGTATATACTGCAATGGAAGAAGAAGATATTACAGAAATATTTGGTCGAGTAAATTCAAGCGGAAAACATTTGAGTCGTCAAGAAAGAAGACAAGCTGGAGTAACAACAGCATTTTCTGAATTAGTCCGTACAATTGCGATGCAGTTACGTGGAGATGATACAGAAAAGGTCTTGCGTCTTTCCGATATGCCTGAAATAAGCATCGATTCACAAAAAGCTAGACAAGGTTATAAAATCCAAGCAGAAGACACAATATGGTGTAAACAAGGTGCTTTGACAGTGAGAGAATTACGTGAAAGTGAAGATGAACAAATGGTTGCCGATATAGCAGCTTCTATTTTAATGAATGAGCCTTTACCTGTAAGTACAGAACGCTTAGACAGTTTATATGAGCAAAAAAGTAAACATAGTCAAGAGTTGGAAAGCGCTTTAGCAACTTATGGTTTTAATAAATTGGTTGATGACATAATCAAAACATTTGCTGTGATGCGAGAAACTATCGAGGCTTTTAGTTTAGAACAAAAATGCTTATTAAGAATTGTTAATCCAAAGAGTAATAATCCCATAAGGACAGGCTTTTATACTGTCTTTATGGCATTTTTTGACTTGATTGTGGGTCAGGGACTTTCTCCTACTGACCCAACAGGTATTATGAATGCTCTTAAAGGTCTTCAGAGGAAACTTGATTTAAGCGGTCATTACACGACAACAGAAGATCGAAAAAATAATATAAAACAGACGAAAGGACTTATTCAAGATTCTTTTGCGAAAAAAGAGCCGCCTGTACTTGGTCATGGTGTCGAGTTAGCATTAAATTTAGAAAATTCTTTACGTCGTTCCCGAATAGAAACTTCCAGATATGAATGTAAACAAGGTTTGCTAGACTTATCTTTACCCAGAAAACTAAATAATGATTTAATAAACAGAATTATTGAAACAATTTGTGGAATTTCTAATTTAGGATCAGATGCGGATGGGTATATTCATGTTGGTGTAACGGATTCAAAAAGAGACGCTGATAGAATTGAAGAATTAGATAAAATAAAACCTATCGAGATTAATGGAAGTGGAAGGTATGTCGTAGGAATTGAAAGAGAGGCAAAGGCACAAAATAAAACTGTTGAACAATATGTTCGTGTCGTAACTAATGCAATTCAAAATTCTGCACTAGTGGAGCCTCTGAAGACGCAGGTATTAACAAAATTTGATACTATCCTTTACAAAGGATACTCAGTTATAAGAATTACTATTCCTGCACAAAAAGATGTATCCTTTCTTGGAGAGAAAGTATTTACAAGAAAAGATTCTTCAACAGTTGAAGTTGTTGGACGCGAATTATTAGCAATCTCCAAACTTTTTCAAAAATAAGTAGCACAACGGTGGGTAACAAGCTACCCACCCAAAATATATGGGAGCATCCACTTTTGGAAGAAACACAATTATTGAGTGCCAGAAACCTTTAAAATTCTAAATATTGAGTCGAGATACTATTTAATTCTTCAGCACGAGATTCAATAGCATATAACGCAAAATTACTCACTTTATATTTGTTAGTATTTGACTTGAAACTACTAGCTTCATTAAGCTCATTGATATCAAATAATGATAATTGCTCTAATTGATTATCTAATCTATTTTAAATCATTTACTTAGATTTGTATCCTTTATTAGACTTTGCTAATTGACAAGTCTATTTTATAACTAAGCTGTTGCAAACTCTGTAAACTGACGTTTTTCAGGAGAATGAAAAGCTAATACAATATCATTTTGCGGTACACCCTCTCTTAATAAATCGGTAGCAATACCTTCCTCAGTCCAGTCTTCTTCAATCCAAATTTTGCCGTTTTTAATCCTTACATAAACAGTAATTCCTCTAATTTTTTTGTTGTCATGCCAACCAGTTTGTAACCACAGATATTGGTCTCTTTTTTCGTCAAACCCTAACACACTATCAACCCCCTCTGGATTGGGAGTTTGTGACGCTAATGCTTCATATTCAGAGAGAATTTTTTGGATTAAATGACGGTAATTTTCTAATTTATCCATTGAACAATTTCCTCCTGATTCAGATTAACTATAATTAATATTAAGCAAGTTTCTGCTAAGACTTTTTGAATAGCTTTTTGAAGAAAAAACGATTGATAAATATCTTGACCAATAGCCAAATAAATTTTAGCTTTGGGAATAAGCTCTTTTAAAAAAATCCGGTAGACAATATATTGACCTAATGCACACTCAAAATCACGCATTGGTGAACGACTAACAAAACTTTTAATTTCAATCAGGATTTCTTCCGTATCTCTTTGAGCTTTGATTGTACGAGCCGCAAGCAAATCAGCAAATAACTGCACTTCTTCATACTTGATAGTATAAGGATCGGCTGTAATTATCCATCCATCTTTAATTAAAGCGTTTTTAACTGCGTCGTGATAAATATCTTTTGCTGGCATTATTCTATTTGTAATAACAGTAAGGTGGATGGCATCCACCTTAATATAAATTATACTATTTTAAGCTAACTTCCAAAATCTTCGCTTCTTCCTCCTTACTAATCACCCTTCCTTCATCCTCAAATCCTGATATTTGATTAAAGTTCAAATACCGATACAAATTCTCTGCAAAAGGATGAATTTTCTTAGCCACAATATCCATATATTCCTCCACTGAGGGTATTCTTCCGAGTAACGCACATACTGCTGCTAACTCTGCCGAACCAAGGTAAACTTGAGCATCTTTTCCCATCCGATTATTGAAGTTTCTCGTAGAGGTTGAAAACACCGTTGTTCCGTCTTCAACACGTGCTTGATTCCCCATACATAGACTACAACCAGGTATTTCTGTACGGGCATTTGCAGCAACAAAAATGTCGTAAATCCCCTCTTTTTTCAACTGGGTTTCATCCATCCTCGTAGGTGGTGCTATCCACAATCGCGCATTGACTTTTCCCGCACCTTCTAATACCTTCGCTGTGGCTCGATAATGCCCAATATTGGTCATACAAGAACCAACAAATACTTCCTGTACGGGGTCATTTTCGACTTCCGATAGTAACTTGATATTATCGGGGTCATTCGGTGCAGCCACAATTGGTTCTTTGATTTCGTTCAAATCAATCTCAATTATTTCCGCATATTCCGCATCAGCATCTGCTGCCATTAATACCGGATTTTCTAACCATGCTTCCATTTTGGCGACGCGACGCATGATGGTGCGGGCATCTGCGTACCCGCGTATCACCATGTTTTTTAATAACGTCACATTTGAACGAATATATTCGGCAACTGTCTCGGTACTGAGCTTAATTGTACAGCCAGCGCACGATCGCTCGGCGGATGCGTCGGTAAGTTCAAATGCTTGTTCGACTTTTAAATCTGGCAAACCTTCGATTTCCAGGATTTTGCCAGCAAAGATGTTTTTCTTGTTCTTTTTCTCGACTGTTAATAAACCTTTTTGAATGGCGACGTAGGGAATGGCGTTAACTATATCCCGCAATGTCACACCGGGTTGCAATTCCCCTGTGAAGCGCACCAACACCGATTCCGGCATATCCAACGGCATTACCCCCAATGCGGCGGCAAATGCCACCAAACCCGAACCTGCGGGGAAGGAAATGCCCAGGGGAAAGCGGGTATGGGAGTCTCCACCAGTGCCTACGGTGTCGGGTAGTAACATCCGATTTAACCACGAGTGGATGATACCATCACCGGGATGTAAGGCGACACCACCCCGTTGAGCGATAAAGTCGGGAAGTTCGGCATGGGTTTTGATGTCTACTGGTTTGGGATAAGCTGCGGTGTGGCAAAAGCTCTGCATTACCAAGTCTGCGGAGAAACCCAAACAAGCGAGTTCTTTGAGTTCATCGCGGGTCATTGGTCCAGTGGTATCTTGGGAACCGACTGTAGTCATGATGGGTTCGCAGGATGTACCGGGACGTACTCCGGGTAAACCGCAGGCTTTGCCGACCATTTTCTGGGCTAATGTGTAGCCTTTTCCCGTGTCGGTTGGTGCTTGGGGACGGTTAAAGATGGTACTCGGTTCTAAACCCAGTGCTGCACGGGTTTTGTCGGTGAGGGTACGTCCAATTAGTAGGGGAATACGTCCCCCAGCACGGATTTCATCGAGGATGGTGTCGGGTTTGAGTTGGAAGGTGGAAATAACTTCGCCGTTTTCGTTGAGAATTTCCCCTTTGTAGGGATAAATGGTAATCACCATCCCTGTTTCCATTTTGGTGACATCACACTCGATGGGTAATGCACCTGCATCTTCGGCAGTATTGAAGAAAATTGGCGCGATCGCACCACCTAAAATGTATCCACCTGACCGTTTATTCGGTACAAATGGAATATCGTTGCCCATGTGCCATAACACTGAGTTGATGGCAGATTTGCGGGAGGAACCAGTACCCACTACGTCACCAACGTAGGCAACGGGAAATCCTTTTTTCTTTAATTCCGCAATGGTTTCTAAGCTTCCTGGTTGCCGACTTTCCAACATTGCTAAAGCGTGCATGGGAATATCGGGACGGGTTGTAGCATGTTGAGCTGGGGATAAGTCGTCGGTGTTGGTTTCACCAGGCACTTTAAAGACGGTTACATTAATGAATTCTGGTAGTTGGGGACGGGAAGTAAACCATTCCGCATTTGCCCAGGAGTCAACTACCCGTTTGGCGAAGGGGTTGGTTTGGGATAGTTCTAGGACATCGTGATATGCATCATATACGAGTAAGATTTTACTCAGTGCGGCTGCTGCGTATGCTGCGATCGGTTCTTTGCCTTGTCCCCCCATAACTAATGGTGTTTCTGAGGAATCAGATACCGATAGGGTGGGAACTTGGAGTAAATCAATCAATGATTGGACGTTGTAACCACCCATCATTGTCCCCAAGAGTTCTACAGCTGCAATTGGGGAAATTACAGGACAAGTAATTTCTTCTTTGGCAATCCCTGTAAGGAAACCAGCTTTAACGTAGGCAGCTGGATCGACACCGGGAGGAATGCAATCGCGAAGCGTGGGCAAAGCCCAATCGCGTAATAATGCTTCTTTCTTCGCAGATTGATTTTTCAGTAATTCGCACAATTCTGATGTCTGTTCTGCATCCAGAGGTAATGGGGGGATTCCTAATGCGGCTCTTTCTTCAACGTGTTTGCGGTATGATTCCAACATTCTGCACTCCAAATTTCAATCTAAAATTCTTTAGTGTCTAAAATCACTTACTAAGAAAGATAAATCCAGTTTCATAAGTGTTGTGTAGATACGATTGACGGGCACTTTCGTTTTTCTTTAAGTGTTTGTCAGCTAAAGACTTATAATTATCACTGTATAGCCAATCATTACTAGGATAAAGTAGGCTTACCGTAACTCCTAATTCCAGTTTAATATTTTGGCTGAATATCCGTTTTTGGATTAAGATATTCCTTCTGTCTGTCGCAACGTACTATTTTCTTGATATGACTCAAATTTATACCGTCGAAATTAATCATCAAGGTCAAAATCTAACAATCCAAGTTCCTGAAAATGAAACTATTTTATCAGTTGCAGAAAAAGCTGGTTTTGAGTTACCTGCTTCCTGTCATGCTGGTGTTTGTACTACTTGTGCGGCAAAAATTACCAACGGTGGTACTGTAGACCAAAGCGAGGGTATGGGTGTTAGTGTTGATTTACAGCAAGAAGGTTATGCTCTACTTTGTGTTTCTTATCCGCGATCGCATTTGCAGGTGATTACCGATCAAGAGGATATGGTTTATCAGAAGCAGTTTGGTAAGTAGTTAATTTTTTTTAACGCAGAGGTTCGCAAAGGTTTACGCGGAGTTACGCGGAGAAATTGTATTTTTCAATGTTCATAAGTTAATTAGGAGATATATTATGACTACGCATTTTATTTCGGCTGAAGTTGATTTACAAGCAACTCCAAGTGAGTTACAAAAGGAAATTGAAGCTGAGTTGAAAAAGCAGGGTGAACTTTTACGTTGGGCTGTGACTGCTGTGGATGTTGAAAAGCAGAAAGCCACAGTTGAAGCTGTGGTGACAAAAAATAGAATTGAATTGTAGGTTGGGTGTAGGTGAATGATGGTTTTTATTAAAAATGGAATAATCTAATTTTGTACCGAAACCCAACATTAATTATTATTGAGACAATTAAAATTATTTTTTAAATTTAAAAGGTTAAGTTATTTTCTGATCGGAGTTGATAAGCTATTTGCTTAATTAAATTTCTCAGAGTATGGAAAAATGGCTTATAGTGATTTTACGTTAAGTAAATTCAAAAAGAATTTTAATATTCAAATTGACGAGCAAGCTGATTTATTCGCAAGTATTGAACCTCTAGAAGCAAGTGATAATCTGACAAGTTCTCTTGAAGAAACTACCGAACTTGCTTTAGCTATTAATACAGAGAAAGCACGTTCGGAAATGATAATTACACCAATTTTATTAGAAATACGACGCAAAAGCAATTATCAAATAAGTTTATTTTCTGGAAATAATTTTGATGTTGATGTTGATAAAGGATTAAACGGTTACTGCGATTTTATTATTAGTCGCTCTAAAGAACAATTAATCATTAATGCGCCAGTTATGATTATTGTTGAAGCTAAGAATGAAAATATCAAGGATGGTTTAGGACAATGTGCTGCTGCTATGTTAGCAGCACAATTATTTAATCAGCAAGAGGGAAATGAGATTAAATCCATTTATGGGGCAATCACTACAGGAGATATTTGGAAATTTATGAAGTTGGAAGGTAGTGATTTATTTATCGATTTGAATAATTATTATATTAAGGAAATTGGTAAAATATTGGGGATTTTATATCAAGCTATTTAGTCCAGTTTTGTCAACATTATTTCTGAATATCTACATTATGATAAAAATCGGGAATCAGAATTTATCGTTTTTTCACAAATTCAGGTAGGATTGGTAGAGTAATCAAAGAGCATTAAATTGATAATTTAAAATGAATAATTCAAAATTTTTAGACGACCCATCGGGTCGTCTCTACTAATTATTGAAAACTTTTAATTATTGCATCTGCAAATTCCGAACACTTCAACTCTATCACAGGTGGTTCCATCATCCTAGCCAAATCGTAGGTAACTTTGCCTTGCGCGATCGCATCCCCTAATCCTTTCTTGATTAAGTCGGCAGCTTCTTGCCAACCCATATATTCCAGCATCATCACACCAGAAAGAATCACCGAACCTGGGTTAATTTTATCCAAACCTGCGTGTTTGGGTGCGGTTCCGTGGGTTGCTTCAAATACTGCACAAACATCCCCAATATTAGCACCTGGTCCCATTCCCAAACCACCGACAATGGCAGCAGCAGCGTCAGATAAATAATCCCCGTTCAAGTTCATTGTTGCCAAAATCGAATACTCATCTGGACGGGTTTGAATTTGCTGGAAAATACTATCGGCAATGCGATCGTTAACCATGATTTTATCTTTCCATTTTCCCTCACCGTGACTTGTCCAAATTTGATTAAGAACTGTTTCCACTTCCTTGACAATTTGCTCTTTCTTATCTTCAGTCAAAGAATCAAACCCAGGTTCAATCTTTCGCGCATTATCTTCAGCAGAAATACGAGGATTTTTTCTTTATTTTCTAAAATCCATGATTCCCGTTCGGTGACACATTCGTGACGAAATTCGCTCGTCACCAGTTCGTAACCCCAATCGCGAAAGGCACCTTCGGTATACTTCATAATGTTACCTTTATGCACCAAAGTCACCATTTGCTTCGCTTTTGGTAAAGTCAAAGCATGTTTCATTGCCCGACGAACCAGACGTTGCGAACCTGTTTTACTAATCGGTTTAATCCCAATCCCAGCATCGAGGGGAATCTGTTTTTTACCATGTTCGGGAGTTGCGGGAATTAATTCTTCATTCAGGAATTTAATTAATTTAGTGCCGATTTCGCTACCTGCTTTCCACTCAATCCCCACATAAATATCTTCAGTATTCTCGCGATAAACAATCACATCGAGCTTTTCCGGTGATTTATGCGGGGAAGGGGTTCCAGGGTAGTAGCGACAGGGACGCACGCAAGCGTAGAGGTTAAATATTTGACGCAGTGCCACATTTAAAGAACGAATCCCACCACCAACAGGTGTGGTCAGTGGTCCTTTGATTGCGATACCATATTCTGCGATCGCAGTTAGGGTATCCTGGGGTAAATACTGATATGTCCCGTATAAATCACAAGCTTCATCTCCAGCATAAACCTTGAACCAGCTTATCTTTCGCTGTCCTTTGTACGCAGTTTCGATGGCTGCATCTAATACTTTCTCTGTGGCAGGCCAGATATCAATTCCTGTACCATCTCCCCGAATAAACGGAATAATTGGGTTATTGGGAACAATCGGTTCACCGTTTTTAAAGGTAATTTTTTCTCCCGTTGTGGGGGGATTAATTTTTTCGTACATCTAAAACACTCTCCTGATATCTTTGCCGCAACACAATATTTTCCCAGGTTACTAGTACTTCGCAACAGATACTTCCAGTAACTTTGAATTAGCAACCAGATTATAATTATCGCAAAACCTAATTATCGCAAAACCTCTGACTCGAATCTGTATGCAAAAAGCTTAGTAAGGTTGCCCATTTAATCCCTCTACCCTTTTTAAGGGGGATAATTCCAAGATATCAATGGAAATCAGACTTGTGTACATGCCATAGTCAGGAAACGCTGTGAAGTCAATTACCAATTTCCCTCATGCCCAACTTCCGCTATAATTTTTGTAGATAATTTTAAGCATATATTTTTAAGCATATATCTAGAATTTATTTACACACCACATGCAAATACTAAAACAAAACACTAAAACCAAACACTTGAATTAGGTGAGGTTGATATCTCTCCACTGCCATGCTGAATACTCGCACACTTCTGATTGTTGATGATTGCGCGGAAGATAGAAAAATCTATCGTCGATACCTTTTAAGAGACACTCACTTTGCTTACGAAATTGTGGATGCAGATTCGGCAGAAACTGGACTTTCACTGTGGCAGCAGATGCAGTTTGATGCGATATTGCTTGATTTTTGCTTGCCGGATATGAGCGGTTTTGAGTTTTTGGAACGATTACACAATCACAACTCTAAAAATCAATTTGATACTCATAGTTCAGTTATTATGCTGACAGGACGCGGTGATGAGAAACTTGCCGTACAAGCGATGAAAAAGGGCATTCAGGATTATTTAGTCAA
This sequence comes from Calothrix sp. CSU_2_0, assembly GCA_012034595.1. Lineage (GTDB taxonomy): Bacteria > Cyanobacteriota > Cyanobacteriia > Cyanobacteriales > Nostocaceae > Brunnivagina. The sequence continues at coordinate 12,802 of JAAUPE010000046.1, forward strand.
ACAGAATTTAAAACCCGATGTATTACAATTAGCGGTTCGCAATGCAATAAAACAATCTTGTTTACAAGCACAATTGAGTAAAAAAAACAGACGACAGCGATTAATTGCCACAACAGCATTGCGGATTCGGGAATCATTAGACTTAGAGCAGATTTTGCATACAGCAGTGGCAGAAGTGCAGCAGTTGCTCAAATGCGATCGCGTGGTTTTATATCAGTTTGCCTTAGATGTAGCAGGTGAGAAAATATTCCAATCGATAGAAACCAATACAGCAGAATACAAATCACTCTTAAATAGTTACGATATCCAAGCAGTGGGAGAAAATCACCATTGGCAATGTCAGGGGGCAATTTGCAACATCTATGCAGCAGGTTTGAACCAAACTCCCAATCTGAATGAAGTATTTGATGCCGAAGCCAATCTCATAGTACCAATTCATCTCAGTCACGATGGCAGATTGTGGGGATTATTAGTTGCTAATCAATGTCCAAAAATAAACCACAAAGAAAAAATCTGGCAACCTGACGAAGTAGAAATCCTCAACGAAGTTTCAGTACAACTTGCGATCGCAATTCAACAAGCAGAATTACTCGCACAAACAACCGCATCCCTAGCGAAAGAAAAGCAACTTAATGAATTTAAATCCCAATTTATAGCTACAGTTTCCCACGAATATCGCACACCTCTAGCGTCGATTTTAGCTGCTGCATCAACCCTCAAACAGCATAGCGATAAATTAGATAATTCCAAACAGCAAAGATTTTTAGAAATGATTGAAGAGAAAACCAGACATTTATCAAAGCTTGTCGATGAGATATTACTAGTCAACCAAATGGAACTTGAAAAAACCAAGTTTAAACCGATTCCCCTCGACTTACTGCAATTTTTTTCCGAACTGATGGAACAGCAACGTCTCACATCTGACGACAAACACGAATTAACCTTTAAAATCAACGGTAACTGTCAAAACTTTTGGGGAGACAAAGGATTATTACGACAAATTTTTACCAATCTCATCTCCAATGCAATCAAGTATTCCCCAGATGGTGGTGATATCGAATTTCACCTCACTGGCAAAGAAACCGAAATTACCTTTTCAATTCAAGACAATGGTATTGGTATCCCCAGCAAAGAGCAAAAAAACTTATTCCAATCCTTCAGTCGTGCTAGTAACGTTGACACCATTCCCGGTACTGGTTTAGGACTTGCGATCGCAAAATCCTGCGTCGAGTTACATGGTGGTCATATTACACTTGATAGTCGCATTAGACAAGGCACCAAAGTAACTGTAACTTTACCGAAAAAGCAGAATTAAGAATTTGGGAATTGGGCATTGGGCATTGGGCATTGGGCATTGGGGAGCAACTTGCGTGCGGGGGTTCCCCCCGTTGAGCAAAGTTGCGTCATTGGGCATTGGATAAGGGGAATTAAAAAATAAATTTTGCTGATTAATTAAGTGTTTCACATTGAACCCAAAATATTGTGGAAATCCAATAAAAAACCCACCTACCAATAATCTTTTATTCCCTATTCCCAATCCCCAATCCCCTATTCCCTATCCCCTATTTTTGAATTTCTTCACGAATTTCGTCTAAATCGGTGTAACAATCAGCCACATCAATCAGAGTCTCGCTAGTCATCGAACCCAAGCTGACAACCTCAACCTGTACACCTTGATATGCGATCGCATTTACAGCATAAGCTAAATCACCATCGCCACTTAATAAAATTAAAGTGTCACAGTACCTCGCTAAAGTCAGCATATCTACGGTAATTTCCACATCCATATTAGCTTTCTTAGAACCATCGGGAAGATAGGCTAAATCCTTAGTAAATACCCGATAACCATTGCGACGCATCCATAATAAAAAGCCCTGCTGCTTTTCATTCCCATTATCTACAGGAGTATAAAAATATGCTCTTAATAACTGTCGCCCCTTTGTGAGAGAGCGTAATAATTTGGTATAATCTATCTCCAAATTTAAGTGCATCGCCGCATAAAAAAGATTGGCTCCATCAATAAAAATCGCAACCCTCTCCTCGTTTTCCGAGCTTGCGGCGTTTCTGGAGTTACGTTTCTCTCTTTTTCCCACAGCCGGGAAACTATCTTGAGAGCCTAGTTCCATTAGTTTAGGCGTAATTTGATGCTCCATAGGAACTGAATAGCGTTTGTTCGCAATAAATGGCTCATTATTAATAATATCTGCATTTCTTTTTTCTTCAATACCCCCAATGTGGGATTCCTCAAGCGCTGGTTCCGTAGCTAATTTTGGACGCTGTTTATGGTGTCGAGGCTGTGGAAGTAACTGCATTTACAAATATGCTCCTGGGCGCATTATAATCTTTTTTTTCTAAAACAAGCCGAAAATATAGGGTCTTGAATAATTCTAAGTATCTAACACTAAACCTCACAAAGCTAGTTTAATCATCCAACCCATTTAACCCATTTAAGCCAAAAAATATCAAGAATCCTCAATACCTCACATTTTTACCGCGATTAAAAATTAATATTTTATTTATTTTTACTATTCGTGTGACTTTCGGACTGTAACTAAACAGTAAAATATCTAAAATTTTAATTATTCTACGGAAAAAATATTATTTGTTATTGCTCGACTAACTACCAGCAAAGATTTTGACTAAAATATTCGGACTATTTAGGTTGAAGTATCAAACAAATATATCAAGCTAAAAGCTTGATACTAGCAGAGTCATTGGAATATATATCATTATAAAAACTGTAAGTCATTAAATTTTATATTTTCTTAATATTGCTTTCATCAAAGAAAGAAATGACCCATAATTACTTATCTGCAAGGCTTTTAGCTAAAATCAATAATTACTAATTGGGGACTTGCAAATACAAAATAGGGGCGAGAGAACCCCCGCCCTTATGAATGGTATAATTTGATAACTCATAAATTGTAAGTATGGCAGCAAATCTACATTGCAGCACAAATACCCATTATAATAAATACCTGTATTGGTCAAGTAAGATAAATCAAATCCAAGTAACATGTCACTTTCAAGCGTAGAGGTGATATTATTCGGATAATGGCAATTGTAGTGGCAGACTGTGTAGTGGCAAACTGTTAGTAACCACCCACAAGCACAAGAAAGCGAGCCAGAGTTGCTCCTGGTTAATCCCAAAAAATATTGATTCAAAAAACCAACTGTAAAGCATGAATAAGTATTGGGGATTGGCTAAAAGCTATTTCCCCAAACATCGGAGCAATCCAAATTTAATGTCCCTACAATTAATCATGCAGAATTAAGAACACAAAATACAGCGCAGAATACATCTAAGATGGATTCTCAACATCAAAGCTTAGTTGATTTAGCTTTGCTGTATTAGCTTCTGAGAAACTGCTTTCAGGACATTGATTAGAGTGATTTATCTCGAAATTTAGCTAGATTGACGCTGTTTGAGTAACTTTAGACTGTTGTCTATTTGGGTGATTGGCTTTTGTTCGTGCAAATAAAGCAAGGATTGAGAACCTGCAAGAAATATAAATCCCTTTCAGTAAATACAGAGTAAATACTGTTATTTGCAAAGTCTTAATTATGCTCTAAAACGCTAAGTGCTGTAATTAATATACGAGTATTGACTGCTTTGCTAGTAAATATTGTACTTTTACTACAAGATATTAGCCGTGTTACTTAGAGTAGGCACAAGACTTTTTAAACTAAGTAATCACTGGAAAACGAATATTCCATTAGTTCGCGGCGACCGCTACCACGGTGAGGAATTGGCTGTTCTGGTTTTTTACGGTTCTTGCCTGACTTGGCTTTAGAAGCCATTGTCTGAGGTGTTTCACTGGATGATGGTGATAGATTTTGGTCGTTAACGGTTAAGGAACCGAGGAAGAATGTTGTGATTAAAAGTGATATAGCAACACGCATAGCAGATGTTAGTTTTAGAACTCTCCATCAATTACTACTTAGTTACCTTTACTGCACCCGGACGTTTTCTAGAAAAAAGTATTGTTTTTTACTCAAAAATAAACTAGCTTACACTTCTATATGTTCTACTATTAACCAGTTTCCTGCGGGATTATAACTGCCCCAAAGCTTTAGCAATTTGCCATTACTGATTGTTTGGAGTGTAGAATTTATGTGCGATCGCAAAGTGACCAGATGCCAAGTCTGTCCTTGATATTCAGAAGGAGTTACAACCCTAAATCCGTATTCCTGCTGACTAAGAAACTCAAATGTACCCACAAATGGCTCTTTTTGCGTAATATTACTAGTGAACTGGGTTCGTATAAATACTGGTCATTCTCTGGGGAGGTACAATAACCGCTTGCTGGATAGTCAGAAAGGTTATCTAAGTAATACTTTTGCCAATGTAACCAATCGGGATGACTTAACTGTAAATTAAAAAGTGGCGTAATCGCTGTGGGTATATGTGAATTTTCTAATAAGATGTTTTGTAATTTTCTTACGCTTAAATGCCGAGGCTGTATATTATCAATCACACACAATGCAGCTGCCATACCCACAGCTTGACCGATACCCAGGACGACAGGTTGCAGTCGAGTAGCACCATTTGCGATATGGGATACTGATATATTTTTTTCGCAGGCTAAAAAACCGTTGATATTTGCAGGAACTAAACTGGTGTAGGGAATAGTAAAAGGAGTACCTGTCCAACGTCCACCCCAGCGAATTGATTTTGGTTGTAAGGTAAACTTGACATCAGGATAATGATGGTCATTCGCGTAATTGCCAATTGCGATCGCATCTGGGTGTAAAGGTGCAACATTTCCTCCAGCTATGGGTAAAATGTCTTGTTCACATACCGTTGTTAAACCGATTAAACGACGACTTTCGCGAAAGTAGGGATGGAGAGCAAAGGAAGAGGAGGGAAGCGGGAGAGTGGGAGAGTGGGGGAAAACATCTTCAGCTAAACCGTAGCGACGACCTAATTTTGATTGGATGAAATGGGCAAAATTTTGGCTGTGACAAAAGCATTCTTGCAAAAATTCTTGACGTTTGGCTGCCGACTCGATTAATCTACCAACATTTTCACCCCAATCATTGCCTTTAAGAGGCCAGTTCATCATAAAACGATTTCCCGGCAAGCGTCCATAATTCATGAACTTCTCAGCCCCATAGCCATCCCAAGCACCAATGAATCGTGATTCATCATAGTTTGGAGCAGGGGGAATTTCTGGTGCGATCGCTTCCCCAAAATCCTGCATAACCACAACCCAAGTAGGAGATTGGACGGGATATCTCTGCGTGAGCGCATTAAATTCAATAGGTGCGCTAGGTTCCCCAAATTCTGATTGTAATTCCCAACCCCAGCGATGGGGAATATCTCCTAATGCTAATAAATCTCCTAATTCTGTCCCATCGATGGTAATCTTGGCTTTGACGGTGAAATCTGTAAACATGACACCCGTGATACAATTACCTTCGCGTAACACTTTTTCGGGAACGTAACCGTGAATCCATTGTAAGTTCGGTAATTGGTTGACCCAATCCGCAAAAATCTCCGCTCCAATGCGGGGTTCGTAGCTAAAAAAGCTTACCCAACTATTATCTAAACCACCAGGTTGACGCTGTTCCAATTCCCGCAAAAATTCACCCCACATTCCCGTTTGCCAAGCTGCGAGTTCATTACCATCGGGTACGGGAACACCTGCGGAGGTTAACATTCCCCCCAACCAGGGGAATTCGCTGACTAAGATTACATTTATACCTCGTCGTGCCGCTTGGATAGCTGCTGCACTTCCTCCAACTCCACCTCCGACAACGAGGACATCTGTAGTATAGATTTTATGGTTCATGGTTTCTGGTTCAATATCGTGCGATCGCTTCGGTGATATTGTGCCAGGGTAGTTGCTGGGATACAAGGTATTGGGGGAACTATAAATATTGCAACCAATTTTAGAAGTTCGCGATCGCTACGTTACGCTGAATTTAGCGATCGATTTTCGATTATCTGCGATCGCTACATGGGATATTAAATAAGGATATAAAAAAATATGCCGAGAATTATTCAAGCTCAAGACGTAACTCTTGGCGATTTGAAGGAAAGATTTGACTTACAAAAGTCTACCGATGAAAGATTTTTTGATGAATGTTTGGAGAATTTACCCGAACTTACGGATTTAGAAAAGCAATATTTAGAGCGAGTGAAAACGAATTATATCAGCTTGGTAGAAAATTCTCCACTTTTAGAAGAAGCTGTAAAGTTAGTGGTTTTATCCCCATTATTAGATTTAGCAGGATTTTATCGATCTCCCTTTCAAATAGCAACGGAAGAACCAATCGAAATTAGCGAGGAAGTTGCAATTACCAATACTGTAGAAGAGAATGAAATTCAGAAAGAGATAATTAAAGGGAAGATTGACGTTTTGGTATTGTACAAACAATTGTGGTTGTTGGTAATTGAGTCAAAAAGAAGCAATTTCTCTCTACAAAAAGCAATTCCCCAAGCTTTGACTTATATGCTTTCCAGTCCCAATCTAAATCAAATTTCCCAGAAAAATATTTATGGTTTTATTACCAACGGTGAAGATTTTCAATTTATTAAATTAGCTATTGTTGAGGACAAACCAGTTTATGAATTATCGGATAGATTGACTTTATATAAACGAGAAAATGAATTATATAATGTTTTAATTTTATTGAAAAAATTAGGTCAAATGATTATTTAGTTTGTAGGTTGGGTGGAGGCTTTGCGTAACCCAACATTAATCTATTTTTCTTTTGACGAATCAAAAACAGTTTACACGTAACTAAAAATGTAGGACTTCGGCATTGACAGGAAAGACATCGTAAATCCAATCCATACATCTCTACCGCGATCGCAATCTAACCCAAAATCCACAGAAAATGTTACATCTATAAACGGAACGTCGCAGGGAAAAAAACGTGAAAGCACAGGTATTTCGTGGTGTCAATAATCTTTCCTATGAGGAAATCCCCGTACCTTCGCTGGAACCCGATGAGGTTTTGGTACAGGTGAAGGTGGTGGGTTTGTGTCAATCCGATATCAAAAAAATTCTTTATCCTTTATACGAACCACCTCGCATTTTTGGACACGAAACTGCGGGAGTAATCGCTGGAGTGGGTGCAAATGTGAAAAAATGGGAAATTGGGCGGCGAGTTGCGGTGATGCACCATATTCCCTGTATGCGCTGCGATTATTGTTTGCATGAGAATTATTCGATGTGCGATACCTATAAAAATATTGTCACGACTGCGGGTTTTGCTCCCAGTGGTGGAGGTTTCGCTGAATACGTGAAAGTTCCAGGTCATATCGTCAATCATGGGGGTTTAATTCCCATCCCCGACCATATTAGTTTTGAGGAAGCAAGCTTTGTAGAACCGACAAATTGCTGCCTTAAAGCTGTAAAAAAGGCAAATATTCAACCAGGACAAACTGTTTTGATTACAGGTGCGGGTCCAATTGGTTTGATGTTCGTGATGTTGGTAAAATATTTTGGTGCCAAAGCGATCGCAACCGATTTAATTCCCGCTCGAATTGAAAAAGCTTTACATGTTGGTGCGGAAGCTGCTTTTGATGCACGAGATACTGATTTACCGAGTAAGATTCAAGCGTTAACGAATGGAATGGGTGTGGATGTAACTTTACTTGCAGTTCCTAGCGAAAAGGCATTTTCCCAAGCTTTGGATTGTACCCGTAAAGGTGGAAAAATCCTCTTTTTTGCCGAGTTTCCTGATGAAGTCGAAATCCCCATCAATCCGAACATTTTATATCGTCGAGAAATCGACTTGATCGGTAGTTATAGCTCGTCGTTTAAATTGCAAAGTTTATCGGCAGACATTGTCTTCAATCGTCGTATCGATGTGAAAAAATTAATTAGCGATCGCATTGCTCTCCAAGATTTATCGAAAGCGGTCACACAAGCTGTTAAACCAACACCGGAAACTTATAAAATTTTGATTTATCCCGAATTTGGAGAATAGGTGATGAAAAAATTAAGTTTTCTCATTTTTACTTGTCTCGCTTAAAATTTAAAGATAGTGAAAGCAAATCATATCGATTTATGATTGGATTGATAAATCCCAGACACAAAAACAACTGGTTGAGTAAAATATCCAGTAAAGAGAAAGTGGCGTGGAAATGGGAACGTTAGGAGAGGTTCGGGTGAACGGCAGTGATAAAGACTATCTTTTGAAACCAGCATCAATTTTGTGTGTTGGTTTAGGGTGGTTTCCAAAAACACCTGGAGGTTTGGAACGGTATGTCTATGATTTAACTCACCAATTAGCTGTAAATCAAGACCAAATAGAACTTTGCGGGATTGATTTACCAGAAGCTGAACCAAATTTAGCAATTAAGTTGACTAATTTGGCTTCTGTTGAAGAATCGCTTTTGCAGCGAATGCGCTCCTGTCGTGCCAATTTTCGGAAAACAAGAACAGAAAAACCCGACGCAATCAATTTACATTTTGCACTGTACAGCTTCCCGATTTTGGATTTACTGCCAAAAGGAGTTCCCATTACCTTTAATTTTCATGGTCCTTGGGTATCCGAAAGCATCGAAGAAACCAAAGGGTCGAAAATTAGCTTTTTAATCAAAAAATGGTTAATCGAACAGCGAACTTATAATCGATGCGATCGCTTCATTGTCTTGAGCAAAGCTTTTGGTAATGTTCTGCATCAAGACTATCAAGTACCTTGGGAAAAAATTCATGTAATTCCCGGAGGTGTAGATATTCAAAGATTCCAACCGAATCTATCGCCTCAACAAGCGCGTACCAAGTTAGGATGGCAACAAGACCGTCAAATTATTTTTACATCCCGTCGTCTCGTGCATCGCGTCGGTATCGATAAATTATTAAATGCGATCGCTAAAATCAAATCTACAGTACCAGATGTTTGGGTCGCAATTGCCGGAAGAGGTCCTTTACAAGAAAAATTACAGCAACAAGCTAGCGAACTTGGACTTGATGACTATGTGAAATTTATTGGATTTTTACCCGATGAAGATTTACCCATAGCATATCAAGCCGCAGACTTAAGTATCATGCCCAGTCAGTCATTTGAAGGGTTTGGTCTCGCTATCGTTGAATCATTAGCTTGTGGTACTCCAGTACTCTGTACACCAATTGGAGGAATGCCAGAAATATTACAGAATTTTTCTCCGCAACTAATCACAACTTCAGCCGATGAGAATGCGATCGCGGCAACTCTAGAACAGGTTTTATTAGGTAAAATCCCGATTCCATCCCGTTCTGAATGTCGCGACTATGCAATAGCTAACTTTGATTGGGGCAAAATCGCGCAGCAGGTACGGCAGGTTTTCTTGGGATAATTTGTGATTGTTAATTGGTTTGAAGACGTTCCGGTGGAATCGGTTTGAAGACGTTCCACCGGAACGTCTCTACGTAATACTTAAATTCGGTCATGAATGCTTGACAATGCCCTTGGCGATATTATGTCTAGCGCTAGATTGTAAATTATTTCACAACTCGTAATATAAAGTCTAAACACATTCACGCTTGTGTCAACTTTATTTAAGAAAATGTAGCTTTTGTAACAAAAATAATGTTTTTTTCATCTATAGTATAATCGCTAACCTAAAACAGATGATAATCAGATTAAATAACACATCTGTAAAAACATATCTATAAGATGCTTGCTCTAGTATTGAATTACGAAAAGCGCTTTAGAGATAAATATTCTTTGCCCTAGCCTCAAAGTCAAAGAAGCTGATATTTATGCTGGAAAAATACTTCTAAGGATTAATTCATTACTTGATTAATTAATAGTAGATTCTGCCGCGATCGCAAATTTTTGTTTTTGCTAAAATGCTGTGATAAAAAGCTTTGGCAATTTTTGATTAATTGTATAGAGTTATTTCTATGATTTGAAAAAATCTCGACTATACATAAAAAAATAAATCGACATAATTTAATCCACTTCTATTAAAAGATATGTAGAATGTGGCACTTTTTAAATTAAAATAAAGATTAATTAAACTTTTCGTAAGTTTTGTTTCGCAGTTTTCTCTTTCGCAAAATTGCGGCACACAAAGTAAGCGCATTCAGCCAGTCACTTAGAACATCAGTAACATCAACTACCAAATACCCATGAGTATTCAATCAGCACAACGTATTGCCTTAATTTCATTCCACGGCGATCCAGCAGTTGAAATTGGTCGGGAAGAAGCAGGAGGACAGAATGTCTACGTTCGTAACGTTGGAGAAGCACTAGCTAGACTGGGATGGCAAGTGGATATGTATACCCGCAAAGTGAGTCCAACACAAGCGGAAATAGTTCAACATACCCCAGGTTGTCGGACTATTCGATTTAGTGCAGGTCCACTTGAGTTTATTCCACGAGATAATTTGTTTGAGTATTTACCGGAGTTTATCGATCGATTTCTCAAATTCAAGCAAGAAAATGGTATTGACTATCAAGTCGTGCATACCAATTATTGGATGTCTGGCTGGATGGGAATGTATTTAAAAAAACTTCTTGGATATAAGCAAGTTCACACATATCATTCGCTTGGTGCAGTTAAGTACGCCACAATAGAAAATATTCCTGCCATTGCCAGCAAGCGACTCGAAAGTGAATGCGAAGTATTGGAACAAGCAGAGCGGATAGTTGCAACAAGTCCACAGGAAAAAGCCCATATGCGGCAATTGGTATCTACCAAAGGAAATATTGACATTATTCCTTGTGGCACTGATATTCACAGCTTTGGTTCGATCGATCGGAATGCTGCGAGGGTTGCCTTAGGAATCGAACCTGATGCCAAGTTAGTGTTATATGTAGGACGTTTTGACCATCGTAAAGGGATTGAAACTTTAGTTAGAGCGATGCGAGAGTCAAAGTTTTACGGCGATCAGAAACTGCAAATTATTATTGGTGGTGGAAGTGTTCCCGGACAAAGTGATGGGATCGAACGCGATCGCATCGAAGGTATTGTAGATGAATTAGGATTGCGCGAACATACCAAATTTCCCGGTCGTCTCAGTCAAGAAATACTCCCTAGCTACTATGCTGCTGCCGATGTTTGTGTGGTTCCCAGTCATTACGAACCGTTTGGATTAGTTGCAATCGAAGCAATGGCAAGCGGTACACCTGTAGTTGCTAGTGATGTCGGTGGACTACAATTTACTGTTGTTCCGGGGGAAACCGGTTTACTCGCACAACCGCAAGACGTTGCAGAGTTTGCGATCGCAATTGACAAGATAATTTCTAATCCGGAATGGCGGGATAAATTAGGTGAAGCTGGAAAACGTCGCGTTCATAATAAGTTTAGTTGGGATGGTGTCGCGAACCAACTGAGTGAACTGTATTTACAACTGATCGCGCAGCCAGTACTACAAGAAGAACAGAAGGAAGTAGAAGCGGCATTGTCTGGTAAATAATTCCTTTTGCCAATTTCAGGTAATGGGAAATCGGTAATGGCTACGACGTTTGCAGTCTTTTTGTATATCTTTAATTATTACCTTTTGTTATTGCCCATTACCCATTACCAAATCACTAATTATTGTTGATTCGGTTAGTTGTTGAGCGACTATAATCATTGTGGAAAATTAATTTTCAGTAAATTTACTCAATTTTTTCAAATAAAGATTTCTAGAGCAGTCAAACTGCTCTTTTTTATGTATTTACACTTGAGATATTATTGATTTATGCTACTTTCATCTCATCAACTAATTTCGCGATCGCATCAGTAATTTCACATATTAGATTAAGCTTTTACATTAAATCAAACTTTTCATAAACCCCAGAATTAATCATCGACAGTATCAAATGTATGCTTTAGGCTATTTGATATACAACAAAACCAAACAAAACAAAATCCGAGATTTTAAAGAGATTTTTCTTTTTATTCTCTACTCGCAAAAAATGGTTCATATTTGATTTAGGGAATGCAATTGCGACAAATTTGACATCATTAATTTTGAAAAAATAGATAAATATTCAGGAATAATAAAATGACTTATTTTGAGAAATTGATTAATCAACGTAAATCGCTGATTGTGTTTGGATTAGCTGCAATTGGTTTAATTTCCGCACCAAGTTCTGCAAGTGCCTTTACTATTGTTAATACTCCAGGTTTTGGTGATACTGCATTTGAACAATTGCGAACCGACGGCAAGTTTACAGAATTATTTGTTGCGGAAGGAAGAATAGGTAATAACGCGAATAACGGCACTCATGAAATAGATATTCTTGAAGATACCAAAAAAAGTTTTATCCCAGTTGCAAAAGGCGATCGCACTTGGGTAAATGGTGGATTAGTAGACTTTTCTTTAATATATGATGGTAGCAAAGTCACATACAAAGTTGACAATCAAACCCTGATAAGTCAGCAGTTCTCTGGTGGTGTCACCGACATTTTTCTGCGTACAAATGCAAGTCTAGTCGGTAGCAAAACCTCGCTCAAAAACTTATTTTTCAACGGTACAAGTATTGGTAATCTAGAATCTTCTGCTGTCACTGCTAGAGATACAGACTATCTACAAATTAGTCAGGTTACAGCACCTTTTACATTAACAGGAAAATCATCCTTTAGTTGGACTGGTGCAAGACCATCAAATTCCAACTTAGCCTTTCAAATCAAAGTTGGGAATTCACCAAAAGCTGTACCCGAACCAGGAATGGTTAGTGCGATCGTCGGTGTTGGTACTATTGGTTACAAACGCAGAAAAAAACATATTTAATCCAAGTAGGTAGGCGGGAAAATTTATAACTATGTAACGAAAAGTTAACCAGAACGATTAGAGTCAAATTTGACACGTTGTGTACTGTAGTTAGCTTTTTCTCCCCTAGCTTTAACGCCATCGTCTAATTCATCATCAAATATTTGCCCACATAGTTCGTCTTTTTTAAGGTGCTGCCACTCCAATTCAATTGGGTACCCTTCGGGAAGCAAGCTACATCTCCGAGCAGTGTGCGGGGAAAAAAAAGATGTACAAACCTTGGCTTTCCCACTTTGGACAGAGCTTCTGCACTTCTTTACATCGGTGTATCGGTCAGTTATCATCTACAATCACCCTGATGCGTCCAACTTTTTCCTTGGATTTTGGATTTTGGATTTTGCGCGTGCGGAGAGAAGCTTCTGCCTTCTGACTCCCTGCCCTTGCCCCTTCATTTATGTAGATTCGATAGATTGTACCGATAATGACGAAATCTTGAGCCATAAGAATGCCAAGATATTTAGCAGAAGCGTATTTAACCACTTATGCCAGAACTACGCCATTCCATAGCTCATCACTACCACGAACGAACAAAGTACGATCCAGATACTATAACTTCCAAAAGCCAGGGTTTGGATTGGTCAAAACAACCAGTACCATTTAAGGAGTATAAAATTGGTTCGACAATTGACTTAAAGCCGTATATTCAAGAAACACCAGAAAAATTTACCGATAATCCCGATGCTGTATGGTGGCGTAGACTATCGCGTTTACTATTCTGTAGTTACGGATTGACTGCGAGAATCCCCTCAATGGGCAGCGCTGTCTATTTGAGGTCATCCCCAAGTGCTGGAGGGTTATATCCAGCCGAATTATATGTGATTTCGCGGGGTACACCATTGTTACCTGCGGGGTTATATAACTATCAGTGTCGCACCCATTCGCTAATGCGTTTTTGGGAAAACGATGTTTGGAAAAGTTTGCAGGATGCTTGTTTTTGGCATTCAGCGCTGGAAAATACCCAAATTGCCATTATCGTGACTGCGGTATTTTACCGCTCGGCTTGGCGATATGAAGATCGAGCTTATCGGCGAATTTTTCTGGATGCAGGACATTTGCTGGGTAATATCGAGCTTTCAGCTTCAATTACAGACTTTCGCTCCCATCTAATTGGTGGCTTTGTGGATGAAGCTGTAAATGAAATGCTTTATGTAGACTCTAAACAAGAAGGTGCGATCGCGGTTCTACCTCTGGCTGATATGCTCGATCCTAACCAAAATTTACCAACGGGACGCACTGCTTTACCTTCTGCCACAGAAACTGAGTACCCTCAACTTCCTGATGGCGAACTTTTGGCATATTTCCACCGGATGACGCAAATTCAATCTGGAACCACAGGTAAATTGAATCTGCCGGAAATCCAACAAGAAATATCCATTGAAGATAAATATAACTTTCCTTTCTGTCAAAAAATTTCCACCCTCACTACCCAAATTGACTGGGGAGAAAAGCTTGATAAACTCGAAGTGACGATTCTCAAGCGTCGTTCTACCCGTGCCTATAGCGGTGAGGATTTAACATTAGATGAACTCAAATCACTACTCGATTTTACTTACCAACCCTGCCATTATCTTGACCAAGATTTAGATATTTCCCCTGATTATTTTGACCTGAATTTAATACAAACATTTATTGCCACTTCGGGAGTTGAAGGACTCGAAGCAGGTTGTTATTATTACGCACCCAAGGCACAAGAATTAAGACAAATTCGGTTTAAAAATTTTCGGAGAGAATTACATTATCTGTGTTTGGGGCAAGACTTGGGACGTGATGCATCGGCTGTAATTTTTCATACTGCCGATTTAAAAGCGTCGATCGCCCAGTATGGAGATAGGGTTTATCGCTATCTACATATGGATGCCGGACATTTAGGTCAACGGCTAAATTTAGCTGCGACTCGGCTGAATATTGGTGTTAGCGGTATTGGTGGTTTTTTTGATGACCAGGTAAACGAAGTTTTGGGGATTCCTCAAGATGAAGCGGTGTTGTATATAACTACACTTGGTCGTCCTCGATAAAATAAATCAATATTTTATCGCAATTGATAATGCTTAGATGCAATCAATTTCCCTCTCGACAGGATTGTGGAGAGGGTTTTTTAATGACTAAGAGATGAAATCTTAAAAAGGTGACAGAATATCTAACTGTTTACATATTCGCACGGCAAAGTTTGTAACTCTTTGCAAGACTCATAATGGCATCAGCAAAAATACTTGGTAAAAATTAGCGGTTTGTAAAAATTTGAGCCATACTCGTGAAGTTTACATAAATTCATCTCTCTTTAGTTAGATAGCGTATGTTCGGAAAAGGATTATTGGTGGTTGCATCTCTGTTGTTAACTGTGGGGATTCCCAACACAGCTAATGCCCAAAGCAAAGGTACTCCCGGTAAATTTGACTTTTATGTTTTAGCAATGTCTTGGTCACCAGACTACTGCGCTAAAAATGGCGATCGCGACCAGCAACAATGTAAAAATGGTAAAAAATTAGGTTTTGTTTTACACGGGCTTTGGCCTCAGTACGAAAAGGGGTATCCAGCTAGTTGTACACTGGAGGAAATGCCTGAAGGGGTAAAACAACAATTTCCCGGATTGTTTCCTAGTCAAAAGTTATACGGTCATGAATGGAAAAAACATGGTACTTGTACTGGATTAACCCCAGTACAATATCTTGGCTTATCTAAACAATTAAAAGATGCAGTTAGCATTCCCGCAGCTTACCAAAAACCCAGTAAACCTTTCCGGGCAACCATTGGTAATCTTAAACAAGAATTTGCGAATGCAAATCGAGGATTGACAGGTAATAGTGTAGCTCCTTACTGTTCCGGTTCGGGACGCTTTTTGCAAGAGGTCTTTGTTTGTTACACTAAGGATGGAAAACCAGGACCATGTAGCGCGGAAGTTCTCAAGCGATCGCAAAAAAGTTGCGGTCAACCAGATTTTTTAGTCAGAAGTGTTAGATAGGGGAACACTAAGACATAAGTTATCCCGAATTGTTGTAAGGTTGGGCTTGAACCGACCTTACGGATGATACAGATAATAAATATCATAAACATCATAGTGGTGATGTTTTAGCTTCTAGTTTTAGCTTCTATAAGTCCCCCAAACCCTCCACCTCCAGGGGTTTCCACTACAAAAATATCCCCAGGTTGCATCTCAACTGTTGCTGTACTATCCAAATTTTCCTCAGTTCCATCCCGACGCTGAATGTAGTTGCGTCCAACTTTTCCTGCTTCTCCAGAATTTAGCCCAAAGGGGGAAATAATTCGATGTCCTGAGAGAATATTTGCTGTCATCGGTTCCAAAAACTTAATTCGACGAATAACCCCATTACCACCAGAATATTTTCCTTTTCCCCCACTACTAGCACGCAAACTAAAACTTTCAACCATCACAGGATAACGAGTTTCTAACACTTCAGGGTCGGTTAAACGGGAATTTGTCATGTGGGTTTGTACTGCATCTGTTCCATCAAAGCCAAACCCAGCACCAGAACCACCACAAATAGTCTCGTAATATTGGTATTTTTCATTTCCAAAGGTGAAATTATTCATCGTACCTTGAGAAGCTGCCATTACACCTAAAGCACCATATAAAGCATCAACAATTATTTGCGAAGTTTCCACATTACCTGCAACTACTGCTGCTGGGTAAGTTGGATTTAGCATACAGCCTGCGGGGATAATAATTTCTAAAGGTTTTAAGCATCCTGCGTTTAGAGGAATATTATCATCAACTAAGGTTCTAAATACATATAAAACCGCAGCTTGAGTGACTGCTTTGGGTGCATTAAAGTTACTATTTAATTGTGCAGATGTGCCTGTGAAATCAATAATTGCGCTGCGTTTGACTCGGTTAATTATCACACTGACTCTAATTTTCGCACCACTATCCATCTCGTAAATAAATGAGCCATTTTTGAGAACTTGGATTGCTTTTCTGACTGCTTCTTCGGCATTATTTTGGACAAACTTCATGTAAGCTTGGACTGTTTCTAATCCATATTGAGCAACCATTTTCCGAAGTTCTTGTACACCTCTTTCATTTGCTGCAAGTTGAGCTTTAAAATCAGCAATATTTTGATTTATATTACGTGCTGGATATTTATGGTTGGAGAGATGTTGTCTTACTGGTGTTTCTAAAAAATGACCTTCTTCAACTAAAAGAAAGTTATCAAAGAGTATTCCTTCTTCCTCAATATTATTACTATGGGGAGGCATTGAACCGGGGGTAATTCCACCAATATCCGCTTGATGTCCGCGAGATGCAACATAAAAAATAGGAGATTGTGGAGATGAGGTATGCTGTGTTTCTAAAGCTTGATTATCTAATTTTAAATCGAGAAAAACAGGGGTAATGGCTGTAACATCGGGAAGGTGAGTTCCTCCGTTATAGGGATTATTAGATAGATAGATATTTCCTGGTTTGATATTATCACCTTTATCATTAATTAAACTGCGAACACTTTCACTCATTGAACCTAAATGTACAGGAATGTGGGGAGCATTTGCGACTAGTAAACCGGAAGCATCAAAAATCGCGCAGGAGAAGTCTAATCGTTCTTTAATATTTACCGAAGCTGCCGTATTTTGCAGGACAATTCCCATTTGTTCGGCAATAAATTGATAAAGATTTTTAAATATTTCTAAACGAACTGGATCGGGTTGAAATATTGACTGCATCTTAATTTATCTCCATCGGATATTTTACAATTTTATGATGTAGCATCGTACTATATCAATCCTAGAACATTTGTGGATAACTAAAGTGACAAATCAACTAGGATTTCGATATATCGGACTCAAGAAAATCATTTACCAGGAGTTTTTCGATGGTTAAACTTTATCACAATCCTATTTCTCCCCATTCTCGTCGCGTTTTAGTTTCATTACTAGAAAAAAAGATAGAATGCGAGTTAGTGGAAGTTGAACTAAATGGGGTTCCCAATCGACCAGAATTATTAGCAATTAATCCTTTGCATCATATTCCTGTTTTGGAAGATGATGGTTTTAAAATAGTAGAATCTTTGGCAATTCTTGATTATTTAGAAGCAAAATATCCAAATCCTTCTTTGCTTCCTACTGATGCTAAAAATTTAGCGAAGGTGCGAATGGTGCAATTAGTAACAGTGAATGAGTTATTACCTGCGATGATGCCATTTTTTCCTGTCATGCTTGATTTACCAATGGATTCTCAAATAGTTGAACCAGCAATGCAGAAACTATCAAGAATATTAACATTTTTGGAAGAGTTTTTAGGGGAACAAAAATATTTTACAGGTTCAGATTTTACCCTTGCAGAAGTGACAGCAGGAACCGTATTAACTGTTTTACCTCTTGCCGGATTGTCGCTTGATCAATATCCGAAACTTCAGGTTTTGACTGAAGATTTAAATCAGCGTCCTGCTTGGATTCACAGTTTACCTACAGACTCAGCAATGATAGCATTTAAAACTGATATAAAAGCTAGATTTACTGGTTCTTAAATCTTGTTTACTAAGAGTTTTGATGCTGTCAACATATGAGGAAGAAGTTTTTTTTACATTCGACAGCATCCGTCAATTTGTACAAATTTTACTTGCATAATCCATAGAATTAGTCTTAAACCTCGTCCATATTGAAAACTAGAGTTTTTAAAAAACATATTGTGTAGGTTGGGTGTAGAGGTAGCGAAATCCAACATTAACAGGACTATAATGTTGGGTTACACTTTGTTTCACCCAACCTACGAAACTAAGGTTTTCAACGTAGACATGGTTTAAGTCTTAATTAATTAATCCGTTCTAAAATTAAATGGTTGCGCTCAGTTAATTGTGCTTCCCAGTTTGGTTCAACTACAATCGTACTAATTTTTTCGACAATAATTGCACTTCCTCTAATTTTATCTCCCGGTTGTAGATTCTCTCTTTGATAAACTGGTGTATCGTACCATTTCTCGTTAGTAAACATTTGCACTGTTTCTACTGCTGTGGGAATTTCAGTAAGAGAACGAGTGCGAGTCACTAAGGGTTCTGCGGGAGTATCCATTTTTTGAATTAGTTCTACTGAAACTGACTCGACAATTAGGTTTTTTTCTAATTGCATAAAACCATAACGTGTTTTATGTTCTGTCTCAAATTCTTGCCGCATTGTTGCTATATCTAATCCAAAATTTACAGTTAAAGTTGAATTAGTTCCCTCATATTTTAAATTTACCTTTTTAACTAATTCCTGCCCATTTATTTCCCCATCTTCTCCATCCCTTACTTGAGTTTCTAAAGCCTTCATTAATTGCTGTAATTCTGGAATTAATTCTTGCCTTAATATTTGTTCCACACCTGCTTCTCGAATTGCTCTCACATCCGCTAATCCCATTCCATAAGCAGAAAGAACACCAGCATAAGGATGTAAAAATATCTTTTTCATTCCCAATGTATCAGCAATTAAACAAGCAACTTGCGCTCCTGCACCACCAAAACAACAAAGTACATATTCGCTGACATCATAACCCCGTTGTAAGCTAATTTTTTTAACCGCATTTGCCATATTTTCAACCGCGATCGCAATAAATCCTGCTGCGACTTGTTCGGGGGTACGATTATTTCCTGTAGCTGTTTTTATCTCTGTTGCTAAGTTGGTAAATTTCTCAATCACAACTTCTTTATCTAAAGGTGAATTTCCATCAATTCCGAATACAAAAGGGAAATATTGCGGGTTAATTTTTCCTAACATAACATTAGCATCGGTGACAGTTAATTTTCCACCGCGTCGATAACTTGCTGGACCAGGATTTGAACCCGCAGATTCTGGACCAACTCGATAACTCGAACCATCAAAAAATAGAATTGAACCACCACCAGCAGCAATTGTATGGATATCCAAAACGGGAACTCGCATCCTTGTACCAGCAATTTCGGAATCTAATTGACGTTCGTACTCTCCTTTAAAATGGGCAACGTCTGTACTTGTTCCCCCCATATCAAAGGTAATTACTAATTCAAAACCCGCTCTTTTGCTAGTTTGAACTGCACCAACAATTCCACCCGCAGGACCACTTAAAATACTATCTTTACCTTGAAATTGTTCTGCTGCGATTAATCCTCCATCGGATTTCATAAACATTAATTTGACTTCGGGTAATTGGCTGGTAATTTGGTTGACATAACAGCGTAAAATTGGAGTTAAATAGGCATCTACAACTGTTGTATCTCCCCGACTAACTAATTTCATTAAAGGACTAATTTGGTGGGATATAGAAATTTGGCTAAACCCGATTTTTCGAGCAATTTCTGCTACTATTTGTTCGTGTTGGGGATAACTGTAGCTGTGCATAAATACGATGGCACAACTACGAATCCCTGAGTCATAAACTGCTTGTAAATATTGTTTTACCTGTTCAATATTTACGGGGTTTAATTCATTGCCATTTGCATCATAGCGTTCATCAATCTCCACTACTTGCTCGTAAAGCATCCTCGGTAAAATGATATGACGGGCAAATATATTTGGTCGATTTTGATAACCAATTCGTAGTGCATCTTTAAACCCTTTAGTAATCACTAAAACCACGCGATCGCCTTTTCTTTCTAAAAGTGCATTTGTGGCTACTGTTGTCCCCATTTTCACAACTTCTATAGCTTCTCTAGGGATGGGTTGATTAGTGGTAATTCCTAATATATCTCGAATACCTTGGATGGCAGCATCTTGATATTGTTCGGGATTTTCGGAAAGTAATTTGTAAATAATTACCCATTGCTGATGGGGAAGGGAAACTATTAAAAAACGTTCTGGATGATTTAATAATTTGTCTATAACTTTTTGAGAATCTGTAACAGCAACAATGTCTGTAAATGTACCACCTCTGTCGGCAAATACTTTTAACATAATTAAATTTTTGTTTTTTTCAAATAATCCAATTTAATGTGATTTTACTTCAATCACAGAATCTTTGGACGACTGTAAGGATAAAAAAGCAAATTTCTGGCTTTTTGAAGAGTCAGGAATCTAAGTTTTTATTGAATTTGTTAATTGGTTTTTTATCTATTCTTTATGCAACCAATGCCATAATCCCAAACCTGCGACTATACCAGCGAAATTCCCAGTAATCCCATTCATATTTGCTAAAGCGACAAATATATCTAAAGCACGAATAATCCGGTTAGGATCGTAAATTGCCACACCTTGAGGTTGTGCGATCGCTTTTGCCAATAGTACACCTAAAGTCGCACCACCACCTAAAATATTTAATAGCGTTCCCACTAAACTGACAATTATCCCCAGCCGGATAAGTTGTAAAATTTCAGCTTTCTTTGGATGTACACTTGGGCTTGAATTGCGAAGTCGTTTTGCATAGCGAACTTGGCGAAAAGCGAGATAAACGCTAAATAGTAAAGCTAGAATTCCGCAAACTGCCCAGAAAATACCAATTCCAATTCCCTGTGTGGTTCCTTGGCTATAATTAACACCCCCCAAACCTGGTACTGGAACTGAAGTTAGCGAACGGTTAAAATTACGTCCAGTAATGGCAAACATTAAGGTGATTCCAGATGCGATCGCAAATCCAAGTTCGATCCAGAAACTAATCCAAGCAACAAGTCGCAAAATCCTGGCTATTCTTTCTATTTTTGGGTCAATTTGTGTATCTGAGGTTGTTTGCATTGATATCACTTTTATAAAAAACTCTTCAACTTTTTTAAAACTTGATTTTCATTAATTTTGATTAAATGATATTTCCAACAAACATACTTCTATCTAAAGTTACAAACAAAGACTAGCTCCAACATTTTTTATCAGTAGTACCATTCCTTCGGAATACACATGCGATCGCGATGATATTTCCCCTCCATTACAATGGGAATCTCCACCTCCAGGAACTAAAATTTATGCTTTAATAGTTGATGATATAAATGCACCAAATGGCATTTCTAACCACTGGATTTTATTCAATATACCTTCAGAAAGCCGCGCATTTCTCACAAATTTGTAAATTATATAAACAAAGTTATGGATAACTCAATATTTGTTATTTTTCTTATTTTTGGATGTATCTGGATTTTAATGGGAGTTGGTTTTGTAATTGCAATCATGAAAGCAGATGGACAAAAAATCGGATTTGGTAAGACTGGATTGCTTGTTGCAGTACCAATTATTGCCCCAATTATCATTAGTTTGCTTTATGCTGCAATTAAAAGTCAATTTTGGACTTATGCTCGGTAAAATAGAACAAAGCGGTAATCGATATATAGCGGCTTTAGCAGCTTAGATTTATCGAGCGACTCAGTAACTTATCATTTGTGCATGATTATGAAAGTCAGGGACAACACAATTAAATTGAATCAGTTTTTAAAGTTAATGGGTATAGTCCCCACTGGTGGACAAGCTAAACTGATTATTCAAGGTGGTGGTGTATTAGTCAATGGTACGCTGGAAACTCGACGGGGAAGACGACTAGTTCCTGGAGATAAAATTACAGTGGAAGGACAAACTATTGAGGTCAATTTGAATAACGATCGAGTTCCCAATATACCCGTAGATTTCAGCGAAGAAACTGAATAATTAATGTTGCAAATTTCTAAAAATGTAATTATCCCAGAGAGTGAAATTGAAATGAACGCTATTCGCTCTCAAGGTGCTGGAGGTCAAAATGTTAACAAGGTTTCTACCGCTATTCACTTACGTTTTGATATTCATGCTTCTTCATTACCAAATTACTATAAAGAAAAGCTTTTAAACCTCAATGATAAACGTATTACCCAAGACGGAGTAATTGTTATTAAAGCTCAAGAACATCGTACCCAAGATAAAAATCGAGAGGAAGCATTAAAACGACTTAAGGCATTAATTAAAAGTGCGGTAGTGTTGCCGAAAAAACGCAAACCTACAAAACCAACCCGCAGTTCTCAGAAAAAACGACTCGAACAAAAAAACAAACACAGTCAAGTTAAGTCTAATAGAAAGCAGACAACTGATGAGTGACTTTATATCCCCGACTTCTGTTGGTGATGAATCGAGAATTATTCTGCTTAATGATAAAGAAAACCAAATAATCAGCAAACCAAAAGACTTTATATTTTCTTTATATTTTTAGTAGACACCCTCCTAAAGAAGATAGAGGTATTTTTCTTGACAATTTTTAAAAAATTTGCTCTATTTCTAAGAAATTTTTGGGAAATATAGATTAAACCCATGATTTAGAACCAAATCTTTGATTTCATCCATTTACTTGGCAAAATCAGTATTTTTGACTAATAAACCTCATCGATTCAGTTTTTGGTGACTCTGTTACCTCATTGCGACGTAAGACACACGCTTTAGTAGTAATCCCAAAATCTGACGTGGAAAACTCTAATTTTCAAGGTAGACGAGGTTTAAATGCTGAAAACAGGATTTGGTTCTAGCTATACAAATAGGCAGGAATATGGCTCAGTTTACTAATCCTTTATCCCAGAAACTACTTAGCAAAAGTAAATATCGGACAATTTTGCTCTCTGCTGCTTTATTTCTCACTTTTGATTTAGGTGTCTTATTACCTAACTTCTTAATATCTACTAACTTAAAACAAGATGCTGTTAGTATTAACCTTGCGGGTAGACAACGTATGCTCTCGCAACGAATGACAAAAGCATTATTACAGGTGAAAGTCGCCAAGGAAAGTCAGAAAGAACTAGATACCGCAAAACAGGAATTAAATAAAGCTTCCCAGTTATTTGATGATACATTAATCGGATTTGAACAAGGGAAAACTGTTACTGGTGGAGATGGTAAACCTGTTTTTCTTAATGCTGTAGAAACAACCAATTCTAAAGAAATAATTGTCAAAGCAAAAGAAATTTGGCTACCTTATAAAACCAAAATTCAGGCAATTGTATCTGCTGGGGATAACCCTAGCACAGATTTTTTGTCAGATGCGATCGCATATGCTGAGGAAAATAATCTTAAGTTGTTGGATTTGATGAACCAACTCACCAGCGAAGAACAACAAGTAGCCGATAATAAAGCGAATATGCTACAACTTATCCAAACTGTAGGGTTATCGCTGGCATTAATTAACTTCTTCATTTTGCTCTCCCACACTTTGAAGAAACTCAAAGATGGTGATGCTGAAATCGAAAAAGCTAATGCCGAAATTTTTGCTCTCAACGGCAAACTTAACAAAGAAAATCTTCGGATGAAACAGGAGTTAGATATTACTCGTCAAGTCCAACAAATGATTTTACCAAAGCCAGAAGAACTGTCAAAAATCCCCGATTTAGAAATTGCTGGGATTATGGAACCTGCAAGCGAAATTGGTGGCGATTATTATGATATTATTCATCACAATGGTCAGGTAAAAATTGGGATTGGTGATGTTACCGGACATGGGCTGGAAAGCGGGATGTTGATGTTAATGGTACAAACTGCCGTGCGAACCCTACTAATTAATAATGAAACTAATCCCAGTAAATTTTTAGATACCATCAACCGCACGATTTACCATAACGTGCAAAGAATGAATACAGATAAAAATATGACTTTATCTTTGCTCGACTATCAGGATGGTAAAGTTAGGGTATCAGGACAGCACGAAGAAATTTTAGTTATCCGTCGTGGTGGTTTAGTACAGCGAGTTGATACCGTTGATTTGGGTTTACCTATCGGATTAGAAGAAGATATTTATGAGTTTATCGGGTATGCAGATATTCACTTGTATCCCGGTGATTTAGTTATACTTTATACTGATGGCATTACGGAGGCTGAAGACGAAAGTAGTACCCAGTACGGTTTAAAGCGCTTAATCGATGTCGCAAAAGCGCATTGGCAGAAATCAGCCGAGGAAGTCAAACAAGCTGTAATAGATGACCTAAAATCATTTATTGGTAAAAAGGAAGTTTTCGACGATATTACACTTGTGGTGTTGAAGCGAAAATATGAGACAAAAAAAGATATGGAAAATACTGTTGTGTAAACATAATTTCGGGGCAACATAATTGGATTGCCCCGACATTAAACATTAATTCTACACCATACCACCAGCCGCTTGAAAACGGGCACGAGCGCGTTTAAAAGCCTGTGTTGCCTGGATTTGAGCTTGTTTATCGTCAGCAGAAACTTGTCCTAAGCGAGTTTCTGCTTCGCTGTAAGCAGAACGGGCTTCTTCGAGGTTGATAGTATCACCCCGTTCCGCACCATTGACGAGAATTGTCACTTCATTTTCTTCAACTTCTGCAAAACCACCCTGTAATGCGATCGCAATCCAAGGTTGGTTTTTAGCAGGACGTACACGCATCACACCAGTATCGAGAGCTGATAACAATGGTGCGTGTCCGCTCAGAATACCGAGTTGCCCGGTAGTGCTAGGAAGAATAACTTCTTCAGCAGCAGCATTCCAGACAGTTTTATCTGGAGAGAGTACGCGAACGGTTAATGTCATATATTGTCTATTGTTAATGGTTATTGGTTAATGGTTATTGGTTAATGGTTATTGGTTATTTGGTTATTGGTTAATTATTGCTTATTGGGTATTTGGTTATTTAGTCACGTTTTCACCTAACCATAAACCACCAACTTGTAATTACTAACCACTAACTACTAACCACTAACTACTAACTACCAACCATTAACTATCAACTAATTAGCCTTTCATTTTTCAGCTTTAGCTTTGGCTTCGTTAATATCGCCAACCAAGTAGAACGCTTGTTCAGGTAAATCATCCAACTCACCCGACAAAATCGCCTTGAAGCCTTTAATCGTGTCTTCGAGCTTCACATACTTACCAGGAGAACCTGTAAATACTTCTGCAACAAAGAAAGGCTGGGACAAGAACCGCTCAACCTTACGTGCCCGTGCCACAACTAAACGGTCATCTTCAGACAATTCATCCAATCCGAGAATTGCAATGATGTCTTGTAATTCTTTATAACGTTGCAACGTTGATTGCACCGCACGGGCTGTATCGTAGTGTTCGCTACCCACAATTTCCGGCTGCAACATTGTCGAAGTTGAATCCAATGGGTCAACCGCAGGATAAATACCCTTAGAAGCCAAACCACGGGACAATACAGTTGTACCGTCTAAGTGGGCGAATGTGGTTGCAGGTGCGGGGTCAGTCAAGTCATCCGCAGGTACATATACAGCTTGAATCGAAGTAATCGAACCTTCATTAGTTGAAGTAATCCGTTCTTGCAAAGCACCTACGTCAGTACCTAGAGTCGGTTGATATCCTACCGCAGAGGGCATACGACCCAAAAGTGCGGATACTTCCGAACCAGCTTGAACGAAACGGAAAATGTTATCGACGAACAGCAACACGTCTTGCTTGTTAACGTCGCGGAAATATTCAGCCATTGTCAAACCAGACAAACCAACACGCATCCTAGCTCCAGGTGGTTCGTTCATCTGACCGTACACCAGCGCAATTTTAGACTCGTTGAGGTCGTCTTTGTTGATTACGCCAGATTCCATCATTTCATTGTAAAGGTCATTTCCTTCACGGGTACGTTCGCCCACACCCGCAAATACTGACACTCCACCATGCTGTTGAGCAATGTTGTTAATCAACTCCATCATGATTACGGTCTTGCCTACACCAGCACCACCGAACAGACCGATTTTTCCACCACGACGGTAAGGAGTTAAAAGGTCAACCACTTTAATCCCAGTTTCAAATACCGAGGGTTTGGTTTCCAGTTCGGTGAATTTGGGTGCTGGACGGTGAATGGGGAGAGTTTCGGTGTTGTTGACCGGACCTCTGTTATCTACAGGTTCGCCAAGAACATTAAAAATCCGTCCTAAGGTTGCCTTACCAACGGGAACGCTGATTGGCGCACCTTGGTCTAAAGCCTCCATTCCACGTACTAAGCCATCAGTCGAACTCATGGAAACAGCTCGTACCTGCTGATCGCCCAGCAACTGCTGCACTTCGCAAGTTACGGAGACATCTTGTCCTGCTTCGTTCTTGCCTGTAATCGTCAAAGCGTTGTAGATTGGGGGCATTTTGCCGCCGGGGAATTTTACGTCTACAACCGGACCAATGACTTGGGTAATGTAACCGATATTTGTTTTGTTTGCAGTGGTGACCATGCTGGGTCCTATTGATTGAAGCTACGTTTCGGATAGGGTCTTAATTTAGGCTTGAAAAACAAGCTTTGAGTTCAAGCTATATTCATCTTCCAGAGTAGCACTCAACGGTATCTCTCATAAGAATTAATTCATTCTTAAGAAAGAAGAGATAACATTGGGGGCTGCGCTATAATCCTACCTGATTTTAAACTACAACAAAAAGGAATTTGCTGTGCCAGCCTTCAGTAGCACAGTAGTATCTAATTTTACAGTCCCACGACAAGTGTTACTTAATGTGCGAAATTTAATCTGAGCGGATGACTAAAGATTAAAAGATTTATAAATCGTAGGGAAAAAATGTTGTAGTTAATTTGCTTTTGTCTTAAACCAGTTGCAGAGATTTTTGATTTAGTATTTTTTCTGCCCGTAATAATTACAATATTCGTGACTTATTCTACAGAAACTTACGCGATCGCTATCAAACTAAACAATAAATAAAAAAGTGCCCTCGCTGTTAATAACTTGCGTTAATGACAGTGAGAGCAGTGCCATGCCATTTCACTTTGATATGTGATACAAGTCGATTGAATGGGATTTCGCAATTTGAGCAAAACTTTTAGAGTCGTCATTGTCAACATGATAAAATTACTGCGAATTATTGGGAAGGTAAAAAGTTATTTAACCTGGTAAAATCATAATTAGCCCGAACCGTCTTGAGTGGCGAATTGCGGTTTTTGGTATCTAGATTCCAAGAATCCAAATTAATGATGCGATATTTCACTTTGTTTATCTGCCTATGAATCACTTATCTGCACGGCAATATTTTTATCAGGAGATTCAACAGCCTGATAAGTATATTGACTTAGCTAAGGCAGCTTTGTTCATTGCACAAGAAGAGTATCCTCATCTCGAACCTGATGAGTATTTAAATGCGTTGGATACGATCGCACTTGATTTGCAAGAACGTTTACCAAGCGATCGCTATCCCATGAAAGTAATTCAAGTTATTAACCAGTACCTTTACGAAGATTTGGGTTTTGCTGGAAACACTGACAACTATTATGACCCATGTAATAGTTTTTTGAATGATGTGATCGATCGCCGCACAGGTATTCCCATCACTTTAGCCGTTGTTTATTTAGAAATTGCCCGTCGGATTGATTTCCCAATGGTGGGTATCGGAATGCCAGGACATTTTCTCATTCGTCCCGATGTGGAGGACATGGAGATTTTTGTTGATGCTTTTCATGGTGGTGAAATCATGTTTCCCCAAGATTGTGAGGATAGGTTGAGCCAAGTTTACCAGCAACCTGTGATATTACAGCCTGAGTATTTACCGATATTAACTAAAACTCAGATTTTGGCGCGGATGCTCTCCAATCTTAAGTATATTTATTTGAATCAGCAGGAATTAGAAAAGGCTTTGGCTGTAGTTGAGCGAATTTTGTTACTAACACCAGATGTAATTATCGAAATTCGCGATCGCGGTTTATTATCTTACCAGTTAGGGCGTTTTCACCAAGCTGAACATGATTTGCAGCGTTATCTCCAAGAAACACCCAAAGCTAGAGATATCAATGTTATTCGACAATTACTTAATCAATTAAAAGGAAGTCGGGATTGACATATACTCTGAGCTATTTTAGATGGAATAGAGCTAAATATTACGATTACAAGTAGAATCGCATCGATTCGTAGGTTGGGTGAAGACGCAGGAGAAACTGTAAACAAAAATTAATAATCTCCAATGCGTCGTAACCCAACATTTTACAACGATTACTTAACTGCCAGTATTTTGCTCAAGCCAAGCAAACAAATCAGACACATTTGAAAAATCTAATAGAGCATCTTTGAAAATAGACATCACGCTTAAAACAAGTCTGTTCGAGAATATTAAAAAATTGACCGAACCCCGCATCTAAACAATGTTTACCCAACATTCCGCGAGACAGCCCAATTAGATTCAAATCCTCAACAAACACCATCCCCGCATCGTTACAGATTTGATGAGACAACTTTCGATGCCAATCCTTACGACAATTAGCGACGTACTCATGCAATTTTGCAACTTTCTTCTGAGCCTTTTTCCAATTGTTCGAGCCTAATCGTTTTTTGGAAACACGCTGTTGCAGCAATTTCAGCTTGCGTTCGGCATCAACAAAAACCTCGGACGCTTGACTAAAAGCCCATTAGAAATGGCGACAAAACTTGTTAAACCAACATCGATTCCCACTGCTTCCCCGTGCGGTAATGGTTGTGGCGGATTAACGTCCCATTGGACAGTTAACATTACATACCATCCAGAAACACGCTTGACCACACGAGCTTGTTTGATAATCCCACCGTCTGGTATCGAACGGGATTGACGGAACTTGACTTCTCGGAACGGTATCCCAGGCTTAGATTGGGTTAAAGTTTGGAATTCTATATGTAAAATTAAAGCATCTGCTTGTATAAAAATAAGTGAATCTGCCCGAATCGGCTCCAAACTTAATTCGGTTTTTAATATGCGAATATTGACTGATTGACCACCAATTAACCAGCGAACAAAATCGCCTGGATACTTTTCTGCTATTAGTTTACAAACATTATCAAAACTCACTAACCCTGTCCTTAGTAGATATTCAAAATATCATAATCTTACCTGCTCAATCTCCAATCCCCACTACCCCAAAATTTGTACTTGCTCTGCTACCTGCTTCAATCTTTGTAACTGGGATTGCATATCTTTTTTGGTTAATTGTTCGGCAAATGTCTTAAAACCCCAGCTAACTATAGGGTTAGGGATTGTAAATTCAAAGCGATTCGTTAAGCAAGTACCTTTTTCTTGAGGTTGACATTCCCAGCGATCGCGTCCTTGAAAAAACCTGTAAATTCCCACACTACCAAACCTGGTTCCCGCTCCACAACAGTACTATTTAAACTTGGTTGAATTATCGGTATTGCGATCGCAAATCGACTTTTGCCACCAATCTCGGTGTTCCAGTCTCCGACGGGATAACAACGTAAAGCTGGATTCAACCAACGATGCATTAATGTAAGGTCGGTAATACAGCGCTCGACTATAGTGGCAGAAGCATTAATTTTAATCGATTGCTCGAATACTTGTGTTGCAGCCATAGCGTATTTTTTGATAATAGATTTGGTGAATAAATCAAGACAATTACAGCAGATTGCAATTAGATGAGGTACAGTCAAACAGTTCAAAAGCCATATACAAAACTGTTTTACTTCTGACTACTGTACTCCTGTAGCTTGCTACTTACAGAAGCCACCACGTGTCTACCCCATAGGGGTACTCTAATTTTTGCTGTATTTACTTTGGGATGATAAATTTTGTTTTTAATTTATGCTTAACTTTCTGATAACTTTCAGTTAATAAGTGATTTCCAGATTCCTAATCAAGATTAACTGTTTGCATATTTTGCTAGCTTTTAGCCATTAAAACATAAAACCGACCTAAAATACCTGTTTGGGAATATGTGTATATTCCCACTAAGGGATGAGTCTTGAGGCGATAATTTGTGTTAGCTGGATATTTATTTGGCTCAAAAGAAAGAAATCGTAAATAAAAAAAGTAAAAAGTAGCCTTGTAATAATTAAATTGTAGTATTTTACTGGTAAATTACTATGCGAAACACTAAATAAGCTTACCCTGGGTGTTGACTTGTTTCGGCAATCAGCATCAAGAGTCTTTTTCGTGTTTTTTGTAAATAACACAGAACTTTAATATCGGGAAACCATGAATGCAACTTGGCAACAGATAAACCAAGTAATGGACTTTGGTTTTTGGATAAGGGGGCAGCAATTTTTGGCACAGTCGCCAAATTTGCAAGTAAATCAATCTGTTGATTACGTACAAGGGACGATTCAACAGGTGGTTCAGTTCCTACCAAAACTGTTTGGGGCAGTTTTAATTCTGCTCGTTGGTTGGGTGATTGCTGCGATCGCAGCTGCAATTGTCCGGGGAATCTTGAACCGGACAAAGCTCGATAATCGCATTGCTTCTGCTGTTACAGGTGGTAGAGATGTACCTCAAGTTGAGGGAATTATCTCTAGTTTAGTTTTTTGGAGTGTCCTGCTGCTGACGGTAGTGGCAGTTCTCGACACTTTAGACTTGCGGGTAGCATCGCAACCGCTTAATAGTTTCCTCACCCAAATTGGTGAATTTTTGCCCAAGTTGGTTGGTGCAGGAATTTTATTAGGTGTAGCTTGGGTAATTGCAACCCTGGTTAGGTTGGTTACGGTGCGTGGACTAAGCGCTGTACGCATTGATGAGCGTCTGAATCCACCGAGCGATGACAATACCAACCTCAACCAAATATCGCTATCAGAGACTATCGGTAGCGCACTTTACTGGTTTATTTTTCTGCTGTTTTTGGTTCCAGTTCTTGATACTTTGGGACTACGACAAGCATTATTACCAGTACAAAGCTTAATCACCCAAATTCTGTCGATTCTGCCGAATATTTTGGCAGCTGCCCTGATTGCGACGATTGGTTGGTTTGTTGCTAATATTGTACGTCGGATTGTCACCAATTTGCTTTCGACCACTGGTGTAGACCATATTGGTAGTCGAGTTGGTTTAAGTAATGCTGCGGGAATGCAATCGCTGTCAAGTTTGATTGGCACGATTGTTTATGTGTTGATTTTGATTCCTGTTGGTATTGCAGCATTGACTGCACTGCAAATCCAGGCGATTTCCGTGCCTGCGATCGCAATGTTGCAACAGGTACTCAATTCACTGCCGTTAATTTTCACTGCGGCAGCAATTTTGATTCTTGCCTATTTCTTAGGGAAGTTCGTAGCTGATTTAGTTACCAGTATTCTTACCAGTATTGGTTTCAACAATATCTTCAACATCATTGGATTGCCTTCCTTAAGCCGTCCTACCACTTCTACCAGTACAACAGCCCCAAGAATAGCTGTGCGTACACCTTCGGAAATTGTGGGAGTTATTGTTTTAGTTGGCATCATGCTATTTGCTGCCGTTACGGCTGCGGATATCTTGAAAATTCCAGCTTTAACAGCATTGGTAAATGGCATCCTGATTGTTTTAGCTAGGATTTTGGTAGGAGTAGTCATCTTTGCAATTGGTTTGTTCTTTGCAAATCTGGCATTTAGCATTATCACCAGTTCCGGTAATTCTCAAGCCAGAATTTTAGGACAAGTCGCTCGAATTTCGATCATCACTTTGGTGTCAGCAATGGCACTGCAACAAATCGGTGTTGCTCCGGATATCGTCAATCTTGCCTTCGGTTTGCTATTAGGTGCGATCGCGATCGCTATTGCTCTGGCTTTTGGCTTGGGTGGACGCGATATTGCTCGCAACCAAGTTCAAGAATGGCTCGACTCGTTTAAGAGCAGAACTTAAATAACCAAAAGTTTATTGTTAGAGTTCAGTATTTTATTTGAGAATTGGGAATCGATTAAATATTTTAACTCCCAACTCCCGTACAGACGACCCGGTGGGTCGTCTCTTGTATGGACGATCTGGTGGGGTCGTCTCTTGTATGGACGATCTGGTGGGGTCGTCTCTTGTATGGACGACCTGGTGGGGTCGTCTCTTGTATGGACGACCTGGACGACCACCTACCATCGTCTCTCAATATAGACGACCTACCAGGTCGTCTCTACTCCCTATTTTTTCTCTTCCCTTTGACCTTAATTTGTAATTCTTCCTTGATACGACTCAAAATTGACTCTCGATCGAGGTTTGCTAAAATTCTCTCAATGACGATTTTCGGCGTATCGTCTCCCCAAGTTGCCCCATTTGCTAGATATGCTTTTGTCACATTCCCAATCCCGTAGGTTGATATCCCTGCCACACTCGCTTGGGTAATTGCTACTGTTGCATAAGCACCAAGGGAAATTCCACCTGTCGCTGGTGCAGAAATCCCTAGTAAACTTTTTAACGAACTTAATCCTAAATTTGCGAGTAATTCACTAGCACTAATACCACCCATACTCAGCGCAATTTTTTGTAATAGCTTTACTGCACCCGTTTCACTCATGGGAATGCCGTAAAGCTTAGAAAGACCAAGAATCATCACAATGTCAATTACAGCACCACTCAAAATATCAACTACTGTAATTGGGTTCAGCGCGATCGCAACTGCTTTTGTAATTGTCGCTCTCCAAATCAATTGGTTAGCAATACTTTCCCGTATAACTAATTTGCGTTCTACCAATTGCTCGTTAACAACATCGGCATAAATCATTGTATTGAGAGCAACTAAAGCTTTGCCTTCCCGTTGTAAAACATCTAATATCTTTAACTTTAAATCATCGACTTGGGAAGGACGCGATCGCATTTGTACCCGTCTTGTCCCGTCAGCATTTTGTACCATTGTCCGTACCATTGGAGAAGCTGCGGACATGACGATTTCCTCCGGTGAAACCAATTCTCGCACCCTTTCATCGCGAATTTTTTGGTAAATTGCCATGCGATCGGTTTCGGGGTATTGGTCAACTTTATTAAATACTAATAAAATTGGCTTTCCGGCATTTCGCAACTGCGAAAGCGCTTCATGTTCCAGTTTCGTCATATCACCAGAAATCACAAACAAGATTAAATCGACTTGTTTAGCGATTTGTTGCGCCAAATTAGCACGGGTTTCCCCATCCACTTCATCCAATCCCGGTGTATCAATCAATTCTACCTGCGACTGACCGCTTCCTGGCAACCGCACCCGCAGAGCTAGTTCATTTACCCCCACACTTTCTTCGCTAATAGTCCAATTGACACTTTGCGTCGAACGAGTCACCCCATGCAAAGGACCAGTTTCAAATACATTTTGACCAACTAAAGCATTTAATAACGAAGATTTTCCCCGTCCAACCATTCCAAATGCAGCGATTTCAACCACCATCCGGTCTAATTTCGCTAACATATTTTCCAAGTCGTTGATTTCGGT
Source organism: Calothrix sp. CSU_2_0 (assembly GCA_012034595.1). Classification (GTDB taxonomy): domain Bacteria; phylum Cyanobacteriota; class Cyanobacteriia; order Cyanobacteriales; family Nostocaceae; genus Brunnivagina. The sequence goes on from JAAUPE010000046.1 coordinate 46,433, forward strand.
TTCAAGTCCTTTTTGTTCCTGGGGTGTTAAATCCAGTTTTGCGACTAAGTTACGCAGGGCAGTTTGTGCCTGTCGGTAATTTAATTCGGTTTGAATTTCGTCAAAGCTAAAAATTGCACGATCCATTTCATCTTCCCATTGGGGAGTCTCAGTGTTCGGGTTGGTTTCCTCCGGTAAAATTGAAGTCATGGTGATTTTAGCTTTTAGATTTTGGATACATTCGCTGTCGCTCAGTACAAGCTTTAGATTTTGGATTTTGGATTTTGGATTTTGGATTTTGGATTTTGGATTTTGGATTTTGGATTTTGGATTTGGATTTGGATTTTGGATTTGGATTTGGATTTTG